>JAHDGT010000417.1 GCA_020631675.1 Bacteroidota bacterium | reverse complement strand
ATTTTAGCGCAGCTATTTTGGTTGTAGCCAAGGCATGAAAAACGAAGTATAGCAGCGCTAAATGAGGCTTTTCATAACGCAGGATACGACTAAAAGAGCAAGTTAAAAGCACAAGTTATTTTTGAAGCGTTACTTATTGTACCCATGTAGCTGATGCTACAAACCAATTTCTTCCTGATCTACGTTTTTGTGCATCTATTTGATGTACAATCAATGTCGTCTTTGCTGTACTTACCCCAATGCTCGGTATCGTCATGATACATCGAACTGCTGTTAAGTACCCTGAACCCAAGCTAAAGACGCATGCTTTTTAAACGAGAATGCTATAAGCTAAACACGCTCTTAATTGATGGTTTGTGAACCAGCATCTCGAATTTCTTTACAATTGTAAAATATCAAGCGTATGATTGCCCTATTCCAAATTCGATTTTTAAGTCTTCTGTTGTCTATACTAGCGCTTGCCCCAAATGCTTACCAAAACGCTTTTCACTCCTGCGATGCCCATTCCAATGCCAATGCGTTGATTTCCTGTAATCACTTCCATAACGTATCTTTGGTTGACGCCAATAGTGATGCTTATTCCGAATTGGTCAGCCCTGACCCTGAAATGGTTGATAGACTCGCTTGGGATCCCGGCTATCAATTAACTTGGTTTGACTTTCAAGCAGAACCTCGTGAGGACTGGCCGCACATTGCGGCGATCACTACCTCTTCCATACTCTATAAGTACCATTGTGCGGAAGGGAAACTGAATTATGAAGTAGAGGCGATCTTTAGAAAAAGTGAGTCGTGGGTACGCCCCGAGGCACGCACACCGCCTTACCTGAAGCACGAACAACTGCATTTTGACATCACTGAACTCTACGCCCGTAAAATCAGAGCAGAACTGAGTCGCTACGATTTTAAATGTGGTGAGGAAGACATTTTTGAGTCGCATATGCGAAGAATGCTCGATCAATGGCAGCGTGAGGAAGTAAGCTACGACATGGACACTTCTTTCAGTCAAGATGAAGACAGGCAGCACGTTTGGAATGTAAATGTTAGAAACGAGTTGCTACGCTATGGCAAATACATGATGCTTCCGTGAGTACTTATCTTATAGTGCTCAAATAAAACCTTCATCCGCTTCGGCACTTAACAAAAAGGTTATTAAACCTTATCTTTCTATGACCGCTTTTTCTTATTGAAAAGGCGGTTTTTTTATGTCTTTAAACGACTTCTATTAAGGCCTGCTTATCTTTGCGGCACTTATGCGATTAGGGAAGCAGATCATAACACTTTTGCGCAAAGAGTGGCTATTAGAACGCAGACGAGCATCTACATTGAGCGGTCTGCTGCTTTATGTATTGAGCACAGTTGTGTTGGTCTACATGGCCAGTCAAGCAGGAAAAGGAATAATAGACATGGTTTGGATCACCTTCTATTGGGTGATCATGATGTTCGCAGCAGTAAATGGGGTAGCCAAAAGCTTCATTCAAGAGAGTAATTATAGAGATGCGTATTATTATACCCTCATCTCTCCACAAGCATTAATACTGAGTAAAATGCTCTATAATGCTTTGCTAATGATACTTTTGTCCTTATTGAGTCTTGCCGTTCTATCTGTACTTATTCCTCAAGACTTAGGGGATTGGAACCTATTTATCGCTACCGTGATCTTAGGTGGTGTAGGACTAAGTTTTTGTTTTACCTTAATAGCAGCCATCGCCGCAAGAGTAGGCAATAGCGGAACAATGATGGCCATACTCAGTTTCCCTATTATATTGCCCGTATTATCCGTCTTGATCTCACTTTCGAGAATCGCTTTAGTAGGTTTGGATGATGGTAATATGTGGCGTAACATACAGATTTTACTAGCACTAGACGGCATCATGCTGGTCATGTCATACATCTTGTACCCCTTCATCTGGAAAGAAGGCTGATAGGATGCATTTGATTTGCTAAACAACCATTTAGAATGACACCAACCAAAGGTATATCACCACTGCTCAAAATATCTACCATCCTGCTGATGCTCTATTGCATCATCGCAGGCTTCTTATTAGAAGTACCTAAACTGGAGATCATACACGAAAGCATTAGAAATATGTACTACCACGTGCCGATGTGGTTCGTCATGTTCGTATTTTCTTTTGCGGGTGTTGTCTATTCTTTACTCTATCTCCTAAAAGGAAATCGAGAATACGACATCAATGCGGCTTCCTGTATGCTTGTAGCAACAGTCTTTGGTGTATTGGGCTTAGTAACGGGGATGATATGGGCGACCTACACCTGGGGCGAACCCTGGAGCGGAGATACCAAGCAGACCATGACCTTGGTCTGCCTATTGATCTTCTTAGCCTATTTCGTACTTAGAGCGGCCATAGACGAAGAAGAAAAACGCGCCAAACTATCCGCCGTTTACAGCATATTCGCTTTTTCTCTGATCATACCCTTATTGTACATCATTCCACGTCAAGATCCCACCTCACTTCACCCCGGCTCAGAAGGCAACCCAGCAGTCAGTCGAGATGATGCTGATTCTCGCATGTTAATGGTATTCTACCCCGCGGTGATCGCTTGGATGCTACTTTCCGTATGGATCGTCAAACTATTAAATTGGTATCAACGTTTAAGATTACGCATTCTAGAAAGAGAAGCGAACTAAGTCAATATGTCCAACACCAAACCACCAGATAATCTAAGAGAAAGCCTCCTTGTTCCATTTGGCTTTGTCGTCCTATTGTGGTGCATCAAAATTATCGAGCTGAATACTTCACTGTCTTTTACGCAGCTGGGCATTCTGCCAAGAGACCTTTGGGGCTTAGGTGGTGTCTTGTTTTCCCCTTTGTTACACGGCAACGCCCGTGATGCCATTGATGTGATGGGTAACTTCTCCCACCTGTTTTCTAACTCGGTGCCACTGATCGTACTGGGCTTCATCCTGTTCCAGTCTTACCGAAGAAACGCCTACTTCGCCATTGCTTTTATCTGGTTATTAAGTGGGATACTCACTTGGGCAGTTGCCAGAAATACAGGCATAAGTGGTGGTCCGACCTACCATATTGGTGCAAGTGGTGTGGTTTATGGCTTGGCGTTTTACCTGTTTTTCAGCGGTCTATTCAGAAAAGATACCCGATCCATCGCCCTCTCTCTATTGGTGGTTTTCCTTTATGGAAGCATGATCTGGGGCATGCTCCCCATCTTGGATCACATCTCCTTCGAAGGACATATCGCAGGTGCCTTCGCGGGTACTTTAGCCGCATGGCTTTTCAAAACAGACACCCAAAGGCTCATTAAATACACTTGGGAGCTGGAACCTGAAGAAAATCTCGATAATATCGTAGAAGATCCTTTCTGGCTGCCACCCAAGCCCACCCAAAACAATGAATTAGAGGTGCGTTACAGCTACCGCCCTAAAAAGGAAGACCAATGATCAGCTATGCCTACACCATCCTTTATGTAGAAGATGTTTTAGCCAGCATCGAGTTTTATGAATCCGCCTTTGGCTGCTCCCGTAAATTCATCACGCCTGAAAAAGACTATGGCGAGCTGCTAACAGGAGCCACAACCATAGCTTTCGCACAACACCAATTGGCAGAAAGCAATCTCCCCAACGGCTACCAAGCAGCCAGCCCTAAGCAAAAAGCTTTCGGCATAGAAATCGGTTTTGTATGCGATGATGTACAAGCAGCTATTAACAAAGCCGTAACTGCGGGCGCAACAATAGAAGCTCCCTTAAAATCAAAATCCTGGGGCCAAGATGTTGCCTATATCAGAGACCTCAATGGCTTCCTAATCGAACTTTGCACACCTATGTCTTAGGACATAACAGCTATAGATTTTTATGGCAAATACCCGCAATAAAAACTTGCTTTAGCAAACAGAAAAATTGGTATACAGCACGAAGTATCACTACTCAAGTCTCATGTCTCGAGTCTAAGAAAGCGCAAGCTTTCACTGCGGGTACCGGGCTTTCCGTTAAAATTCAGCCCCTGCCTGCTGCTGTTTGGCAGGCATAAAAATGGCTACCTCTGGGCCGCCTTTTTATGCCGCCAAACAGGGCGCATTCAGCGGCTTCATTACCACTCCAATCCCTTTTGCGGAAATACGATGTGATTGTGCAAATAAATTTGTAAAGCAAAGTAATTCTAAGCCTATGAGTTCGATAAATCACAATTGGTATTCCTTCCAATCGCATAAGTTGA
>JAHDGT010000416.1 GCA_020631675.1 Bacteroidota bacterium | reverse complement strand
TTGCGTGAGGGATAGGAGTGGTAATGAGCCCGACGAATGCGCCCTGGCTGGCGGCATAAAAAGGCGGCCCAGAGGTAGCCATTTTTATGCCTGCCAGACAGCAGCAGGCGGCGGGTGAATTTTAACGGATAGCCCGACCCCTGTAAGAGGAAAGCTGACGCTTTCAGACATAAGACACAAGACGTAAGACATAAGATTGGATAGGTGCTTTGATGGTAGTTGATACCGCTGATTTGAAGCTTTTTTCTTAGAGGGGGCACGCCCTGATTATGATTATGATGCTGGTCTTGATCCATACTATACAACAAAGAACCCTATGCGGAATTCTATACCTTTTATTGCTATTACTATGAAGCGTTTTTTATTGATGCTGCTGTGTGCTTGCTGCTCTTTGGCGGCGATGGCGCAGGCGGATGTGCGTGGTTTTGTGTACGATCAGGCATCGGGTGAGCCGGTGATGTTCGCGAATGTGTTTTTGGAGGGGACCACCATGGGGGCTTCTACGGATGTGGAGGGTTTGTACTCGATCGCGCAGGTGCCTACGGGGGAGTATACTTTGGTGGCTACCACGGTAGGCTATGATACGGCCAAGGTGGCGATCATGGTGCCTAAATCTGGTATTGTGAGCCAGAAGATGTTCCTGAATAAGCAGGATGTGATGCTGAATGCTTTTGATGTGACGGGCACAAAGACCGAGCAGGTGACGCAGGTGCGTACGGGGGCGGTGAAGATCACGCCTAAGCAGATCAATAAGCTGCCTGCCATTGGTGGGGAGCCGGATCTGGCGCAGTACTTACAGGTATTGCCCGGGGTGGTGTTTACGGGTGATCAGGGTGGTCAGCTGTACATACGGGGTGGTTCTCCTATTCAGACGAAGGTGCTGATGGATGGAATGACGATCTATAATCCGTTCCACTCGGTGGGTTTGTTCTCGGTTTTTGAGACGGACCTGATCCGTAATGTGGATGTATTGACGGGTGGTTTTAACGCGGAATATGGCGGCAGAATATCGGCGGCGATTGATGTGACGACTCGCGATGGGAATAAGAAGAAAATGGCGGGTAAAGTAGGTGCGAATACCTTCTTGGCTAAGGCGATCTTAGAGGGTCCGATTGTGAAATTGAAGGAGGATGAGAACAGCTTGTCGGCTTCTTATGTGTTCACGGCTAAGACTTCTTATTTGAATCAGAGTTCTAAGTTTTTATACCCTTATATTGAAAATGGCGTAGCTACGGAAACGGATGAGAATGGCAATTTGGTAGAGGTGCTGCCGTATAGCTTTACGGATCTGTATGGTAAGCTGTCATTCAATTTGGGGAATGGTTCTAAGATCAATTTCAGCGGTTACCGCAATACCGATTTCGCTAAATTTCAAGGGCAGAGCGAGTATGCTTGGGATGCTTGGGGTATGGGTACGAAATTCGTAATGGTACCCGGCCAGTCTAAGATGATCATTGATGGTTTCTTCTCCTATTCTACTTACAATATCGAGCTGACAGAGGCGGATGCGAAGCCTCGTTATAGTGAGATCGGTGGTTTTAATGGTGGGGTGAACTTCAGTTATTTCTTGCCATCGGGTGATGTGAAGTATGGTATTGAGCTGAGTGGTTTCGGTACGAAGTTCGAGTTCTTCACCCCACTGGGTTTCAAAACCGACGAGAACCAGAATACGACCGAGATCGGTGGTTTCTTCAAGTATAAGGTGGAGGTCGCGGATCAGAAGTTTTTATTCGAGCCAAGTGTGCGGATCAACTATTATGCGTCTTTACCACAGTTCACCTTCGAGCCGCGCTTGGGTATGAAGTATAATGTGAGTCCGAGTTTCCGTATTAAGGCATCGGGTGGGCAGTATACGCAGAACTTTATCAGTACGAAGAGTGATCGCGATGTGGTGAACTTATTCACGGGTTTCTTATCAGCTCCTGAAGGGCAGTTGTACACCATTGAGGGCGATCGTACTTCTAATAATTTACAGACGGCAACGCATGCGATCTTTGGTATTGAGTATGATATTACCAGAGGCTTATCGCTGAATGCGGAGACCTATTTCAAGCGTTTTGGTCAGCTGATCAATGTGAACCGCCAAAAGCTATTCCCGGATGATCCGGATTATATCGTTGAGCAGGGAGATGCCTACGGGGTGGATCTATTGTTGAAGTACGATCGTAAGAATTGGTTTGTTTGGGGGGTATATTCTTTGAGCTACGCCAACCGTACACAATTCAATGACCGACTGAACATCGTAGAGACTTACCCACCGCATTTCGACCGCCGCCACAATATGAATTTCTTGGGTAGCTACAAATTCGGTAAGGGCAATACTTGGGAGACGAGCATACGTTGGAACATGGGTTCTGGTTTCCCATTCACCAAAACGCAAGGCTTTTACGAGCAACTTGATTTTACAGACGGCATCGACGTGGATTACGTGACCCAGAACGGTAACTTAGGCGTGATCTATAGTGATGAATTAAATGGCGGTAGACTACCTTACTACCACCGTATGGATTTTTCTATGAAGAAGACCTGGGGCGTCGGCGCATTTGGTAAGTTAGAGGCTTCTGCCAGTCTGACCAACGTCTACAACCGCGAGAACATCTTCTACTTTGACCGTATCCGCTACGATCGCGTAAACCAACTACCGATCCTACCGAGTTTCGGGGTGAATTTCTCGTTCTAAGCAGACCATAAAAAAGAAATCGACCTTTTTCATTTTAGTCATTTCAGGTCAAAAAGTCGTTAAGAAATTCAAGCTGTCTGAGCCTGACGAAGTCGGCGAGTTTTTGAATTTTAGATTTTTTGGCTTGAAATGGCGTTAAGAAATGAAAACAGTCTTGATTTTTTTGTTTCTTTTTGTATCAAGACAAAAAGAAAATGCTTACAAATTCGCTACAGCGGAATGTACCTCTTCACACATCCCCCGTATAGAAATCTGCCCCGTATAATTCCCGAACAATCTGATATTCGGTTGCTGCTCCACTAAGATCCGCTGCATCTCGAACCAACTTTGGTACAAAGCAGGAGAATAGACGGGAATCCCCTTGGGCCAATGCGTGATCTTATAGTCGAGCGGCATGCGTTCAATGTGTAGCAAACGCTTTAGCTCTGCCGCTAAGAAATCACTCAGATCAGCATCAGGCATAGCCATTAATTCGCCGCTATCATCACGGGTGATGCAAGTAAAACTCATGACATCCTCCTTAGTCGTTCTGCCCTCAAAAATGCAGCTATTGAACAAAGCGCCCAAGATGGTATAGCCCTCATGGCGAGGAATCAAACAGCCAAAGCCTGGTTTAAAGTCTTTGATCGCAGCACGTTCAAAAAAGAAAGTAGAAGTAATAATAGGAGAGTAGCGCACCCCTTTGAGCAAGGAGGTCAGTTGATGTAAATCCGTCGCATTTTTAAGTAGCTCCGCGCTACTATGCGCAGGCGTGCAAAGAATCAATTCAATTTCATTGCGAAGGGCTTTAGGCATCAAAAGAGCCCCATCATACTGCAATTGGATATTCGGGCGGAGGTGTTCGTACAATGCGTCCACCAGCTCTTGCATGCCGCCAGCAAAACCCAGAGTGCCACCTAATTCCGCTGGCTTTTTCGGACCTTTTTTCGCCCTTCTGCTGCGCCATAAACCAGGGCCAATACGTCCGTTTTCCACTTGTGCTTTCGCAAAAGATTTCAGCACACCCGGAAAGCTCAACTCTTTTGCCTGTGCCGCGTAAATGCCCCCCAGTGCAGGAGATAACAAATTGCGGGTTACGCTTGGACCCAATACGCTATCACTAAAATCAGCCAGTGTTTCAAAAGCCTGATCTTGCTTTTTGAACATGCCCCAAAAAGCCTTATTCGCCGCTCCTAAAGAAAGCGGCATCCTTCGCATCTGCCCGTCTTTCAGTAAAAAACGCTTCTTCGTCTCTTTCTTCGGAGGCAATAAAGTCAATCCTAAATCCCGCACCATCTCTTCGTAAGCGTGCGTCCACAGCACCCCATTCGCCGCCCATTCCACCAAGCCATATTCCGTCTGTGAGCTGCCCAAAATACCGCCCACTCGATCATTTTTTTCATAGATCGTAAAGCCAATACCCGCCTTCTTCAACTGGTAGCCCAGCATCAAAGCCGAGATGCCTCCACCAACAATATGGTAGTGCGTATCCTTGCCCTTTTGTAAAGGCTTACCCAGTAAACTGCTCTCTAAAAATTGGTACAT
>JAHDGT010000415.1 GCA_020631675.1 Bacteroidota bacterium | reverse complement strand
TGGTCGTGAAATGTAGCTTGATACCCAAAGATCCGCCGCATATCACCTATGAACAGGATAAGGAACTTGGATTACAATGGTTAGCCAAACATCCTGTAATTCAAATCTCTGCTGAGGGGGTCGCAGGACAACGGGAAACCGCTTACCGCTATTTGAATGTGCTCTATAACGGGCATCGATTGTATAGCGACAGTACTGCATACTTTAGTACTCAGAATGGACTATTACCGATCATTAGGGCAATTGATGCACAAGACAAATACCCTGAAGCGGACAGTATCGCTTATGAAGTTATGTTGGCTTTTTGGTATAACGACCACCTTCGATTGAAAAGGTGGATAATGAGCAAGCAACAAGTGTTGAAAGCAGATACGCTTCCTTTATTCAAGGGGAATCACAGTGATGTGGATAAAGACGGAAGAGTAGAGTTTATAGGGAGTTATTTTCCCATAAACAAAAGAAATCTGGTATCGGAACGATACAATCCTGTTTTGGCCTATGAAATGTTAGAGCATGGATTAGAGCTGGACTCTACTCTTTCCTATCAACTCACAGAAAGGCATATGGGCGTTTTCAAGGGTTTTAAGCCTATGTCGGAATAATAAAACTAGTCCTTCCTTTTGGTGCATTTTAGCTGACCACAAAGAAAGAAGAACACAAAGGAGCACAAAGTTTTGGTCTACAACTTTTTAGATCTTAATTATAGTAGATCACACACTTTCCAACACCATGGTTTCTAAGGTCAAACCGGGGCCGAAGGCTGCTGCGAAAGCGTGTTTATTCTTTTCCTCCGTCTGCATCAACTCCCACAGCTTCTCAATAACGAACAGGATGGTTGGTGAAGACATATTCCCATTCTCACTCAGCACCTCATAAGATGCCCAGAGTTGTTTTCTTTCCAGTTCCAAGCTCTTGTAGATCACATCTAATATTCTTCTGC
The DNA here is from genome assembly GCA_020631675.1 of Bacteroidota bacterium. Lineage (GTDB taxonomy): Bacteria > Bacteroidota > Bacteroidia > Chitinophagales > UBA2359 > JAHDGT01. The sequence goes on along the minus strand of JAHDGT010000415.1, from coordinate 3,273 downwards.
CTCCTGGGTGAAATGCCCAATGATCCACGACATCCACAGCTAATTCAGCTTGCTTCAAAGCGGAGTTTAGTAAGCTACCCACGCCTTCTTCAATAATATCCGGCACATAGGTGCTTAAACGCATTAGAAAACCATCTTTAGATATTTCCCAAGCCATATCATCCCAGCCCTTGATCGCTACATCTGAATAGTGATTTTTTATCCGTAAACCAAAACCTTTTTCTTGATGGGCTAATGTGCCATTCGCCTCATCCGAGCAGACTAAAACCGCAGCCGCACCATCCGCGAACAGCATGGTGGCCATCAAATTATCCGTATCTAATTTCTTTTGAAAGTGCAGGGTACAAAGCTCCACACAAACCACTAAAACCTTCGCATTCTGCTCTGCCCTACAAATGAAATCCGCTTGTTTTAAAGCATGTAAAGCCGCATAACAGCCCATGAAATTCACCGAGGTTCTATAAACTGTGGTTTTCAAATTCAAAGCACGCATCAATTGAAGATCCAAACCTGGAGCTACCATACCCGTGCAACTCACCGTGATCAAATGCGTTACTTCTTGTAACTCCTCCTCATCAGCTATCGCGTTTTTAATAGCGGAGATAGCTAAAGGCAAGGCTGCATCATTGTAAATGCTAAGTCGATCCTCAATAACTGGTACATGACCATTCAGACCGAACAATTCATTTTCTGGTGTAGCTAAATTAAAATCAGGTAAGGCACTGTGGCGGGTCTTGATACCCCCAATTCTGTAAAGGGCTTTTACTCTGCGTTCCGTGTCTCTATCTGCATCATACACCTGAAGCATATAATCTAAAATCTCGCTCTGCTGATGCTGGTGCGGCGGATTGGCCGTACCTATTCTGGTGATGATGCTCATAAAATGATTTACCCCTTGACTGAATCTACTCAATAATGGCTAACAAACAATATGGCCGCAAGGTAGTTCAATCAAGGGGTAAAGATTGTCAATATTTGAACAAATTTCTTTAGTAACGCTTCAAAAATAACTTGTGCTTTTAACTTGCTCTTTTAGCCGTAGCCTGCGTTATGAAAAGCCTCATTTAGCCCTGCTATACCTCGTTTTTCATGCCTTGGCTACAACCAAAATAGCTGCGCTAAAATCAACAACTTATTTTTTCATCGTTACTTAACAGTAAATTTACTGCATATGGTCAATTAATCGCTTCGTCATAACATGCCCGCGCTCGGCACGTTCGGGCCAGCCATCACTGATCGTAATGTCATTCCCACCTAAATTCAAGATCCACTGCTCCTTGTACACCAAGCCTACATTTTTAGCATAAGTCTCCGTACTGAACACCTTATCAACCAGATCCTCATAATCATGCTGTGTAACCGTAACCGTCTCATTAAATGATAGATCACCGAACTGAGCCGCCACACCGATCGGACCATATTCATACTCCCAACCATCATAAACTCCTAATTCGTATCTGTCCGTCCAGCCAGAACCCACATCCTCTGTATTCAAGTAGGCATTGCCTTCCCAAGTACGGCCTTCCAACATCGGGAAAACCAAATTCAAGAAACGCTTCTCCCCTTCAATTCTTTCAGCTCCCGCATCAGAAACGGCCTGATACCAAACCTGTGGCACGATCTGCTCCCACGGCTGACTATCATTATAGCGTCTGAACCTATTGATCACTACACCCGTTCTGCCCGCATTATCAATAAAGGCCTCCACATACTCTTCCCGCAACTGCATGGAGATGGTTTCTATTCCTCCCTCCACAAAATCACTGTATATGGTAGAGTCAATTTGATAAACCGCCCAATACCCTTGTTCTATCGGAAAGTAATCCAAACCATCTTCAATAGGTAGATCAGCGACTTCCTCACTACAAGCAGTGAAAATCAAAAGCCCCAGTACCAAAAAAGATAAAACACCGTATTTCAACTTCAACATAAAAACGTTCATTTTACAATTAATCCGTAGAGACCTTATATCATAAGGTCTACACAATAATGTCGCAATAAAACAAAAAACAGTTGCAACATCAACCCGCCTGAAAGCGACTCAATATATGTCCACCACCGATCACATCCTCACCTTCGTAAAAAACAGCGGATTGACCCGGTGTGATCGCGTCCACCCCTTCATGAAAACGCACCTGCATCAAGTCATTCGCCTGATCCATCTCAATAGTCGCAGAAGCACCCGCATGATGAGAACGAATCTGCGTAATGGTTTCCATAGGTCCGTCGATACTTGCATATTTCTGCATATTTAGATTGCGCACCCACATGCCCGTCTCCTGCAAATTTTCCAGATCACCAAGCGTAACGGTATTAGAGTCGGGATCGATCTCCGTCACATAAACAGGTCTGCCCAAAGCGATCCCCAAGCCCTTCCGTTGACCAATCGTATAAAAAGGATAGCCTTGATGTTTACCCAAGACCTTCCCTTCTGGCGATACGAAATTACCGCCTTGTACCTCCGCCTCCAAACCCGGCACCCTCCGCTTCAAGAAAGAACGATAGTCATTGTCGGGTATAAAACAGATCTCGTAGCTCTCCGGCTTATTGGCCAGCTCTTTATAGCCCCAGTCCAATGCCATCTGCCTAATATCGTTCTTATGGAAATTCCCGATCGGGAACATGGTTCTTTGTAAATTTTCAGGAGCGATGCCCCAAAGCACATACGACTGATCCTTATGTCGGTCCAAGCCCCGCGAGATCACATGTCGCCCATTCTCCTCCCGGATCCGCGCGTAATGCCCCGTCGCGATGAACTCACAATCCAAGATATCCGCCCGCTTCAACAAGGCAGCCCATTTAATGTGTGTATTACACATAATGCAAGGATTAGGCGTTCTCCCCGCCACATACTCCGTCACGAAATCATCGATCACCGCATCGCCGAACTCCGCCCGTATGTCTACAATGAAATGGTGAAAACCCAGCTCCACCGCGATCGCCCGTGCGTCATTGATACTGTCCAGACTACAGCAGCCCGTCTCTTTTTTAGAACCGCCCGAGCTGGCATAATCCCAAGTCTTCATCGTCACACCGATCACCTCATAACCCTGCTCATGCAACATCACAGCAGTAACCGTACTGTCAATACCGCCACTCATGGCCACCAAAACTTTTCCGTGCTTACTCATCTTTTAATTGATCTTTCACAAAACAACGCAAAGATACGCATTCCCGTTCGGCTACCTTTCTGCAAATTTTAATTTTGAACAAGCATTATGTCAGTGTAGCGGCGCTGCTTGCCTGCGCCTTTCCGATAATTTTGAATTTTGA
>JAHDGT010000414.1:2675-4226 GCA_020631675.1 Bacteroidota bacterium | reverse complement strand
AGGCGGCCCAGAGGTAGCCATTTTTATGCCTGCCAGCGAAGCAGCAGACAGCGGGTGAATTTTAACGGATAGCCCGACCACGCAGTTAAAGGCTGCGCCTTTCAGACGTAAGACTTAAGATGCAAGACATAAGAATCTTGCCGTATGCCAACTCTTTGGCTTGTTTCTCTGCGCAGGCTTTTATTGCGTGGATGCGCCCTAATAAAAAAACATTTTCAATTCAATTGACTAACTAAAAAACCAAAACACACCTAATGAAACGCAATATTACGATTGGTCTGATCCGTGAAGAAAAAACACCCCCTGATACGCGGGTGCCTATGACACCCAAACAGTGTCGAACACTGATCGATCAATATGCGGATCATGAATCGGTGGATTTAAAATTATTAGTAGAGCGTTCTGAGAAACGCAGTTATAAGGATGCGGAATACGAGGCAGAAGGAATCACACTAACGGATGACCTCAGCTCTTGCGATATTATCATTGGTGTGAAGGAAGTGCCTATCTCCAAATTATTAAATGATAAAAAGTACCTCTTTTTCTCGCATACCATCAAAAAGCAGCCCTACAACAGAAAATTGTTGAAAGCCATCGTAGAGAAAGGCATTCAGCTGATCGATCATGAGACTTTGCGCTGGGAATCAGGGGCGAGAATCATTGGTTTTGGTCGTTTCGCGGGTGTTGTGGGCGCACATAATGGCTTTATGGCTTATGGCAAAAGAACGGGTACTTTTTCTTTGAATTTCGCTCATTTATCTAAGGACTATGCCGAGATAAAAGCAGCTTATGACAAGCTTGAGCTTCCCGCCATGAAAATCTGCTTGACAGGTGGTGGTCGTGTTGCCAAAGGAGCTAAAGAAGTGCTAGATTATATCGGCATTAAAGAAGTAAGCCCTACTGCTTACCTGAATGAGACTTTTGAGGAAGCGGTCTATGTACAATTAGATATTGAAGAACTGTACCGCCACAAGGACACGCATGAATTTGTACGTGCGGATTTTTATCAAAACCCACAAAATTATTACTCGGTTTTCGCGCCTTATACCAAGGTGACCGACTATATGATCAATGGCATTTATTGGGATAATAATGCCCCGATCTACTTCTCTAAGGCGGATATGCGTGCGCCGGATTTCAAGATCAAAACCATTGCTGACGTGACCTGTGATATAGAGGGTTCTATTCCTGCGACTTTACGGGCTACGGTGATCGGTACGGAAGACTGGGTGATGGGCTATGACCCGCAAACTGAAAAGGAAATAGCACCTTTTCAGGAAAATGGCATTGACATTATGAGTATTGACAATTTACCGAATGAATTGCCTCGTGATGCCAGTGAGATGTTCGGAGAAATGCTGGTGAATCATGTCATCCCTGCTTTGTTAGAAGAAAGTAACCCGATCATTGAGCGGGCTTCGGTCGCCAAAGCCGGGGATCTGGGTAAGAATTATGAATATTTACGAGCCTATTTAGAAGGACGGGAGTAAAAAAACACTTTCCCTTTCGGGAAAATCGCCCTCTTCATACACTCTTAGTGGTGAAAGCTTA
>JAHDGT010000414.1:0-2575 GCA_020631675.1 Bacteroidota bacterium | reverse complement strand
TCTTCATACACTCTTAGTGGTGAAAGCTTATTCCATTCAAAGCAATAAGACCACCACAAGATGAAAAGCAATAGCCCGACCAACTATATCTCCATTGACGAGCTGCCTTTAGTGCGACTGCTCCTACCTTTACTTTTAGGTATCGTTTGCTATGCATACTTTCCTGAATGGCAGTATGCACATCAATTAGGCATAGGGGTTTTAGTCCTCACTATTATGGCTTATGCTTGGCGCAGCTTGAGAAGCAGCTATAAATACCGAGCCGTATGGGGCTTGCTATTATTCTTTTGCTGGGCGAGCTTAGGCTACATCAGAACGCAGCAGCACGATCAGTATCATCAAGGCAGTCATTTCCGATACCATGTATCACAATCAGATGAGCAGAAATTCGTACGTTTCCGACTATTAGAGCCACCCCTTGAAAAAGCAAAAAGCCATCAGTTGAAGGTAGAAGTTCAGGCGGTTTATGATTCTTTAGACCGCTATGCCACTAGTGGTAAAGCGATCATTTATCTACAAAAAGACAGCTTGGTTTCTCAGTTGCAATATGGAGATGTATTGATCGCGCCCTATCACTTTAAGCCTATACAAGAGGCACTTAATCCGAATGCATTCGATTATAAGTCCTACTTAGCACAATCCAATATTCACCATCAAGCCTATTTGAAAAGTGGGGAATGGAGCTACTTGAATCAAAATGAAGGACATGCTATTTTCCACGCCTTATATCAATTAAGACGGTTTTGTCAACAAAGTTTAGCGCAATATATCCATGACCCGGATGCGCTTGCTGTGGCCAGTGCGCTCAGCTTAGGCGATAAGCGTTTCTTGCATGTCGATTTACAGCAAACCTACGCTCATACGGGAGCGATGCATGTATTGGCAGTTTCGGGCTTACATGTAGGCATCATCTGGGGCGTATTGAATGCCTTTTTGTTTCCTTTGGCAAGAATGGGCAGGATCGGTAGAAGCACAAAAACCTTATTGCTGCTTATAGGTGTATGGATTTACGCCTTACTAACCGCATTACCACCATCGGTTTTTCGAGCTGCGGTCATGTTTAGTTTCTTGATCGTGGGTTTATCCTTAAAACGCTATACGAATACCTATAACATCATCGCTGGATCCGCCCTCTGTTTATTATTGTGGAATCCCTTTCTACTCTGGCAAGTTGGCTTTCAATTGTCTTATACAGCAGTGGTGGGCATCATTTATTTCCAACCCAAGATCTACCAGCTGCTCGACTGTAAAAGCTATGCCACTGATTGGGCATGGCAACTTAGTAGCGTATCTGTAGCCGCCCAATTGGGCACACTCCCTCTCTCGCTCTACTATTTTCATCAACTGCCCACTTACGCCCTTTTATCCAACCTCATTGTCATTCCTGCTGCCACATTAACGCTGAGCTTAGCCATGCTCCTTTTCACCACTTGCATTCTTCCCATCTCAGCAGGGATCAGTCAGCTCATCGGCGATCTGCTCAGCTACCTATTACAAGGGCAGAACTACCTGCTCTTTCAACTCAGTCAACTCCCACAAGCCACTTGGGGCAATTGTAATTGGCAACACTGGGAGGCGCTGCTTGCTTACCTCCTACTGTTCCTATTCGCCTCGTTTCTGCAATTCCGTTTTCGCAGGGCATTACAGCTGTGCTTATTGCTGGTGGTCTTTTGGATCGGCAATTCCGCATTCGGCAGCAAGCAACAACTGCAACAAGAACAATTTCGAATCTATCACCTCCCCAAATCAAGTGCCATTGCTCAGGTCAATGGCAGGGAAGCCACAGTATGGACACGGGATGCACTAAGTCAAAAAGATTTCAACTACAACATCAAACCCGATCTGCAAAGTTTGGGGATATGGGCAAACATCAAGCAGCACAATACTTGCCAAGCCTCCACCTACCCCCTACTCCACTTTCATGACCATCACCTATTGATCATTGACCAGAGCTGGCATCCTGATCAATTAGCTGAGGTCGAACAACACAAGATCACCCATATTCTACTCCAAAACAATCCTAAAGTACAGCTGGAATCGCTTTCTTGTCGCTACCCAAAGGCTACTTTCATCGCCGATGCGTCTAACAAATATTGGCGGGTGAAAAAATGGACAGTCGCCGCTCAAAAAGAGCAGATTCCTTTTCATGATATGCGGGTGGAAGGGGCTTTTATATTTTAGGCTCGCCTCCGCAGATAGGTCAATCGGTTTCCAAACAGAAACTCCCGGCTTTCTTGTCCTATAAAATGCGCTGCTAGCTCACTTTCTAGCCATTCGCAGACTTGCTCCAAGCTATAGTCGCCCATTTCCACTTTGGCAATGACATTGCTGTGGGTGATCAAGTATGATATCAACTGTGTTTTATTGAAGGCAAAAGGGTGCTCAAACTGCTCCTTTTGAGCGATTTCAAATCCTATTTGTTCGATCTCTGCTTCATCAACCGGATGAATATTCCTTTTCGGCATTGCGAATTTGTTGATGTAGCTATTGCGCATCCACTTCGTAAATTCATCACTTCGATCATCTGTGGTTCTGCTGGTGAAGTAGATGTTGTTCAAGACCACATCGTTTATTC
>JAHDGT010000413.1:1276-4227 GCA_020631675.1 Bacteroidota bacterium | reverse complement strand
TTGTTTCAAAACTTGGGCGGTAAGAACCTAAAGCGACTATCCCACCATCATGAGCAGGGATGGCATCATACAGCTTTTCATAACCCGAACCTCCAATTTTTGTAACAGATAGGGGTAAGCCTCCTTCATCTGTATCATAGCGCATATGGAGGCAGTCATAGTTCTCGAAATCGCCATTCACACTTGTGGTACCGACTCCTACGAAATGATCCGTAGCATATACCAACTGCTCTATTTCTTCATCTTCTTCATTGCCATAGCTGGCCACCCAACTGACAAAGGGATCTTGTGCCCAAAGCTGGATTGTGGTGAGAATCAGTAATAATAAGGCTTTAGCAAGTGTTGTATGCTTCATGAATAACTTGTTGAAGAATTTTGAGTTTTGAATGGATTAATTTTGAATGATAGGATTCATTCAAAATTCAAAACTAACTCATTCAAAATTAGTACCTGCGCAAGGGATAGGAGTGGTAATGAAGCCACTGAATGCGCCCTGTTTGGCGGGCTAAAAAGGCGGCCCAGAGGTAGCCATTTTTAGCCCTGCCAAACAGCAGCAGGCAGGGGCTGAATTTGAACGGATAGCCCGGTGACCGCAGTAAAAAGGGATAAACTCGTACAGACGCCCTACACGGGCGTCTCTTTTGCCGATCATGATCATTTTATTGGATGAAACAATTACCCCTTTTTATTGCGGGCATGCGCCCTAATGCATATCATTAGCATATTATCAAATCAGCACATTAGCACATTAAAATTAAGTATGAATGCATAACTTAGCAACTGTAAAAATCAGCGCCTTAGCACCAAAAAATATCCTGATAAATGTACACTATTGAACAGGCGAAAAGTTACGAAAACTTAAGTAGCGCGCTATTATCAAATGCTAATTTAGCCCAAGCGGATGAGAATGCGGCAACTGAAATAGTCGCGCAATTACAAGAAGTGCTGAATTATCATGATCATCAGTATTATGTGGTGTCGAATCCGAGTATTAAAGACACGGATTATGATTTTTTGTTCGATGCTTTGCGCACTTTAGAAACGAAATTTCCTGCTTTGCTGCGTCCGGATTCTCCTACCCAAAGAGTAGCAAGGGGCTTATCGGAAGATTTTCCGAGTGTGGCGCATACCGTGCCCATGTTGAGTTTGGCGAAAGCCTACAATCCGGAAGACCTGAAGAAGTGGGATGAGCGAGTGTTGAAGTTGACCCAGCTGGAAGAAGGGCAACAAGTGGAATATTGTGTGGAGCCGAAGTACGATGGCAGTAGTATTGCCTTGGTGTATGAAGATGATCTGTTGGTGCGCGGAGCTACGAGAGGGAATGGAACTACAGGGGATGACATCACTAATAATGTGATGACGCTGCGTACGATTCCTTTGAAAGTGCCTTTTTCAGCGCATGGTTTGCAAAAGGTGGAATTGCGAGGGGAAGTGGTGATCGACAAAGCGCGTTTTGATCAAATGAATGAAAAGCGCATTGCCGCTGGGGAAGAGCCTTATTCTAACCCTAGGAATACGGCTTCTGGGGCATTGCGACAAAAGGATTCTTCTAAGGTGGCGGAACGTCAATTGGAGGCTTGTATTTACCAGATCGGTGCGGCTTATACCACCGCAGGCAAAGACGCTTTCGGGGATGCCTTGACGATGCACGAGCAAGGAATCCGACTATTGGATAGCCTTGGTTTTAAGACGGATCTGAAAATCAATAAAGACCGTCAGTTCGTTTGCAAGGGCATTGAAGAGGTGCTGCGTTTGTGTGAAGATTGGCAAACGAATCGCGATGCTTATCCTTTTGAGATCGATGGGGTGGTGATCAAGGTGAACGATTTAAAGTTACAGGAGCTGTGCGGGGCAACGGGGCATCATCCACGCTGGGCGGTGGCGTTGAAATTTGACGCCAGACAAGCCATTACCATTTTGGAAGATGTGGAATATCAGGTAGGAAGAACGGGTGCGGTCACGCCGGTTGCTAAGCTGCGCACGGTGAATTTAGCGGGTGCGAACATCAGCAATGCTTCTTTGCACAATGAGGATCTGATCAAAGAAAAAGACATTCGCATTGGCGATCACGTTTTATTAGAGCGTGCCGGAGATGTGATTCCCTATATTGTAGGTGCTATAGCTGACAAAAGAACAGGGGAGGAGAGACCGGTGGAATTTCCGAAAGATTGTCCGGTTTGCTCGGCGGAATTGACCCGACCAGAGGGGGAGGCGGTTTGGCGTTGCAATAATTTTGCTTGTCAGGCACAGGTGGAGGAACGTTTGATCCACTTCGCTTCTAAAAACGCGATGGATATTCGCGGCTTAGGTAAAGACATCATTCGCCGTTTTGTAGAGGAGGACATCTTGAGCGATATTCCGAGTATCTACCAAATAGATTACGAACGCATTGCTGAGTTGGACCGTTGGGGAGAACGTTCTATCCAGAATCTGAAAGACAGTATTGAGGCGTCTAAAGAACAACCCTTGCGCCGCTTGATCGTGGCGATCGGTATACGTGAAGTAGGGCAGGGAACTGCCAAGACTTTAGTAGAGAGCATTGCTGCTTTAGAAGAATTGAAAAATTGGTCGGAAGAGCAACTGGCGGAACTACCGGATATTGGTCCGAAAGTAGCAAAAAACATTGCGGAGTACTTTAGTGATCCGCAGCGTTTAGCGATGATAGATGCTTTACGGTCTGCTGGGGTGAACACCAAGCGGGAGGAGCGAAATGTGAACGCGGGCGATGGCGAGTTAAGCGGGCAGACCTATCTTTTCACAGGTAGCCTACAACGCATGACGCGTAATGAGGCCAAGCAAATGGTAGAGGACCGTGGCGGTAAGATATTGAGTGGCGTGAGTAGCAAGCTAAACTTCTTGGTAGTAGGAGAGAAGGCGGGTTCTAAACTCAAGAAAGCACAAAAAATAGAAAGCGTTACGATCTTGACCGAAGATGAGTTTTTGGAGAAGAT
>JAHDGT010000413.1:0-1176 GCA_020631675.1 Bacteroidota bacterium | reverse complement strand
ATGCAAGCAACCGTAAATAATCAAGCACCTTTCAATTTGGATCCTAAAACGGAGATCGGTGATTTACTGGATTTAGGTGGAGGTAGATTTCACCTACTTAAAGACAATAAGTCTTACAATATTGAAGTGGTCACTGTAGATGAAGGCTCGAAAGAGGTGGAGATGATCATCAATGGTAAATCTTATGCTGTTGGTTTGAAGAATGAGATGGACTTACTGTTGGAGAGCATGGGAATCAGTCGGGCGGATGCCAGTAAAGTGGATGCTTTAAAAGCTCCTATGCCGGGTTTGATCTTAGAGATTTCTGTTGCGGTTGGGGATACCGTTCAAAAAGGAGACCCTTTATTGATTTTGGAGGCCATGAAAATGGAGAATGTGATCAAAGCGGCAGGAGATGGGGTAGTGGCTTCAATTGAGGCCGCACAAGGTGATGCGGTGGAAAAAGGACAGTTATTGATCAAGTTCGGTGATTGATAGCTGATTTACAACTCAAGTGGATATACCGTTGAGTGCTTCACTTGATTCAAAACAAAAGTACTTTTGATCTGCGCTACATTAGCTAGCGCAGCGAGTTTACCTGATGAGAATTGGTGGTAAGCATTAAGGTCTTTTACCACCACTTTCAACATAAAATCATTAGCACCACCTAATAAATAGCATTCTAAAACCTCAGGTATTTCGGCAATTGCCCGATTAAAAGTTTCTATGTGCTCTAATTTTTGACTTTCTAAAGAAACCGAGCAGAATACCACCATTGCGCTTTCTAATTTATCCTTATTCAGTACGGCTACGTATTTATCAATGAGTCCTTCTTTTTCGTAGCGTTTTATTCTTTCGTAAACTGGCGTCTTGGTCATATTCAAGCTGCTGGCCACCTCCTTGATATTCAGTTTGGAATTCTCTTGTAGTAAAGTGAGTAGTTTTTTGTCTACAGCATCTAATTTGAGCATGGGAAAATTTCCTTTTTACAGTTTAAAACAAGAACTAACACTCGTTAGAATCCTAAATTTAGCATAAAATCAGGAATGATTCACCCATTGTTTTAAAATAGCAGTTTGTTGTCCTGTTGGCTGTAGTTTTGCAGTAGTTAAAGTGCTTTTCTTTCTTTCAAAATCCAATAGACATGAAACAGCCCAATTTACGCCCCGAAAGCCTGATGATGACCTATGGTTACAA
>JAHDGT010000412.1 GCA_020631675.1 Bacteroidota bacterium | reverse complement strand
GCCCTCTGATGTACAAGTAGGTATGATACTGGTGGTGAATCCACAACCAGAGCTATCACAATCTTGGAACCCTTCAAAGTCAGAATAGCAATCGTTATTATTCACATCAATAATTAGAATTGCATAATCTGGATCAGTAAAGGTAGCTACCTCGTGTGTACCCGCGCTAAGCCCTTCTGCTAATAAAGGAGCACCGGGATAATCTTCAAAAGTTCCTTGGTATACATTATATGTGCTTGTTCCTTCTAAAGCAACAAACAACTGATAATCCCCTTCATCATTACATTCTGCATTTACTGAAGCCTCTAAATCACAAGGTTCAAAATCATCACAACTGTAAACACCACTGAAGTTCTGATTACAAGAGAAAAGCTCTGTATCTGTAATGATCACATTATAGAACTCCGCACCAAATGGTCCATAAGTGTATTGACCCGCTTCTTGATCCGTGAAGACCACTCCATTCGCATCTACATTGTAAATGCCTGTTCCTTCGATGGTGACAACAATGAAATAGTTGCCCGTTGATGCTTGGCATTCAAAATTAACAGAAGCACCGAGGTCACAGTTGACACTAGTACAAGAATGCACCCCAGAAGCTGACTGCACACAAGCACTATTGTTATCGTCGATTACTTGGATATTGTAGACGCCATCATCAGGATAATTACCAACTTGATAAGTTCCGGATGTATATCCAGAACCGATTAAGTCAGTTCCATCGTAAATTGAATATGTACTTGTACCTGAGATGTTGACCTCCATAGTGAAAGTATTATCCTCATTACAAATAGGTACAGAACCCACTAAAAGGTCACAGGTCGGAGGAGGCTCACAGAAGTAAGAGCCATTGAAATTCTGAATACAGAAATCGTTTTCAGGATTAATGATCTCCGCGAAGTAAGCACCATTATTTAATGGACCGATGATGTAAGTACCCGCAGTTATCTCAATGGGCGAGTCTAAACCGGTATGGTCTAATATGTAGGTTTCAGAACCTTCTACCACCAGTTCCAAAGTATATTGGGTGCCTTCTTCATTACAAGTAGGGAAGAGGCTGGCATCCAGATCACAAGTTGGGTCGATGTAACACTCAGCAGAACCGTAGAAGTTCGCTGTACAATCATTGTCGTCATCATCTTCAACGGTGATGTCAAATGCGGTATCTTCAAAATAAGGACCGAAGGTATAAGTACCAGCGGATACATTATTGAGGTCGCCTCCACCAGGCCCGAAACCACCTACATCTACATCATAAACACTGGTACCTTCAATGGTTAATACCACTTGGAATTCGTCAATGCTTAAACATTCAGTAGTATAAGTAACTTCCATATCACATGGGTCGCTACAGTCTTTCTCAATATCATTGGCAACAAAACAATCCGCAAAGTTGAATACATCGGCATCACCCAATACGCGAACCTCATAATCACCATCATTGAACGTTCCTAGGTTATAGACACCAGCAGGAACATCAGCTAATTCTAAATCGAAGTCGACATAAACATCATATTCAGGGTTAGAACCAGTAATGGTTACTATGATCTCGAATTGACTGGTGTTCACACATTCTGTTTCAACGAATACACCAACATCACAAGGATAAGGTTCGATACAGTCGGTCGCATTATTAAAGAATAAACCGCAATCACCGAATTCATTACTGGTGATCTCCACATCGTACCAATCACCGTATAGTTCATAGAAAGTATAAGAACCACCCGTTACATTGTTCAAGAATTCATCTTCGGTGTCTCCCATGATACTGGTACCAATATTGACATCGAAAGTACCTTCACCGAAGAAAACAACGGTTAAGTCGTAAGCACCTGTAACAGGGTCACATTCGTAGCTCACATCACCGACCAATCCACAGTCACAAGTGTTTCCACCACTTACTACCTCATTACAATCCGGGTTGTCATTGTCTTGGATATCGATATTGTAGAAGTCGCCTCCGAAGAAACCGAGATCCACTTCATAGACACCAGCAGGTACATTGTTGAAAGAAGTACCGAAGCCAGCATTGATGTCATACAAACCATCACCATCCACATAAACTTCTACATAGTCTATCTCGCCATCATCCGTACAGATCACATTCTGATTCACGATCAGATCACACTCAATAGAAGAAGTACAGAAACGAGCACCACTTACTGTTTGGTAACAAAGTGAGTTCAGCTCATTGGTCACGTTCACATTATAGAGTCCGTCATCATAAGGGCCGAGGACAACAGTGCTGGCACTAACACCCGTAATAGGTGCGCCAATACCGTCTGTAATGGTGTAGGTCGCATCTCCAATGATCTCTAAAGTCACATTGAACTGAGACTCCCCATCAATACAATCCACACTTGAATTCACGGTAAGATTACAATCGAAATAGCAATCTTCCTCACCGGATACATTAAGCGTACACGTTTCATCTTCCACATCCGTAATGCTAATATTGTACGGGCCATTTGGAATAGGTCCTATAGTAACTTGACCGGCAGCAGAGGTAATTGCTGGGTTGATGCCATCATCAATAATGTAAGTACCTGAACCACCTAAGTTCATGATCACTTCATAGTTACCCAAGTCAACACAATTTGTTGAAGTAGAAACGGTAGGATTACATTCAAAAGGAATGGTACAGTCTTGCGTACCGGAAATGCTCAAGGCGCATTCAGGGTCTTCATCACTGATCACTTCAATCGCATAGTCGCCATTATCCATTTCAAAAGAATATGTGTTTTCACCCACTCCAGCAACACTTCCTAAGTCATCATTTAAGTTGTCCACCGTGTAAGGGTCTGAACCGAATACTTGAACAAAAAGGGTGTATCCTTCACCATCTTCATCACAAAGAATAAGCGTACCAACATCCAAATCACAATCAAAAGGGAGTTTGCAATCGTGGAAGCCACCGATGGTTTGTGTACAATTCGGATCGATCTCGCTGGTAACGATGATGCTATAATCACCATTAGGAATGTTATTGATGAAGGCGGAGTCTGTTACACCTGTGATATCAGGACCTGGACCCTCGATTGTATAAGTGCCTTCGCCAGAAACAATATAAATATTCAAGTCAAAGACACCTTGTGACTCATCTTCGCAATCAGCAACAGTGGTCACCACTTCTAAGGTACATTCAAAACAATCTCTATTGCCATTCAGAACAGCAGTACAAGTAGGGTCCACTTCACTGGTAATGGTTATCGTATAAGGACCATTCGGAATGGCTTCTGTTGTATATGAACCAAGTGTCACTCCCGTTTGAACAGGATTCACACCATCGTCAATAGTAAAGGCACCTTCGCCAACAATGTCAAAAGTGACGCTGTACGTAGCTGCATCCACACATTCAGTCGTAGCACTAATAGGTAGTTCACATTCAAAGCAAGTCTCAGTAACAGAAATTTCTTCTTGGCAGGCGATGTCAATATCACTAATGATAAAAATGGTCTGCTCACTTTCAGAATCATAAGGGCCGAAGGTATAGGTACCATCAGGTACATTCTCAAAGGTTTGCTCACCATCATTCAAAGTGTGTAAGCCGTTGCCGCTGAATGTTACAGTAGCGGAGTAGACGCCTTCGTTCAAACATTCGGTCTCCACACTATAGTCAATCTCGCATTCAAAACAATCAAATGTACCTGTAACAACTTGGAAACAGTCTGGGTACTCTGTATTGGTGATCGTAATTGAATAATTCGTGTTGTTTGGGTAGGGTCCAAAAACTAGTAAGTCTTCACCTGTACCTCCACCATCATCTTCATTGGGGTTATAGATGAAAGAGGTCGTTCCATCATCTATTGAGTAGCTTCCGCGTCCTGAAATAGCTAAGTCGACAACGAAATTGCTAAAACTACCACAAACTTCAACAGCTGAAACTTCCAGATCACATTCAAAACAAGTTTCGGTACCACTTAGTGTTTGCGTACACTCTTCATCCTCTTCACTGGTGATCACAATATTGTAGTCGCCATTATCAAATGGACCAACAGCAATTGTTCCGGCTGTTACGCCTGTTTGAACAGGATTCACTCCATCGTCAATCGTATATGTACCGTTTCCACTCAATGATACGCTCATATTGAAGCTGTCATTATCAATACATTCCAATGTGGCACTGGCATCTAATTCACAATCAAAACAGACGGCTTCGATTTCTTGTGTCACTTCACAACCCGCATCATCAGGATTGAAAACAGTAATAGTTGGATTGCTTGAACTATTGAAAGTACCTAAGAATAATTCACCCGCAG
>JAHDGT010000411.1 GCA_020631675.1 Bacteroidota bacterium | reverse complement strand
CGCTTCAACTGGTTCGATTATCAAGGTGCGGATAGCTTCTATAAGAACACCATTTTTGATAATGACGAATACGTAATGATCGATGATTTAACCCGTATGGTGTTAAATCCAGATGTTACGGTTCGCTCTCGTGGTGTGATCGAGAAGTGTAGTTTCTGCGTTCAGCGTATTCAAGAAGGTAAATTAGAAGCTAAGAAAGCAGGTCGCCAATTGAAAGATGGTGATATTGTAACAGCTTGTCAGCAAGTTTGCCCTGCGGATGCGATCGTATTTGGTGATACGAATGATAAGAACAGCCGTATTTCTAAGAAGTTGGCGGAGAACCGTACTTACCATTTATTAGAAGAGATTCACGTTTTACCATCTGTCGCTTACCAAGTACAGATTAGAAATCGTGATGAAGATGTAGCAGGTGAGCATGTGTTCCACGATCACCATGGTGATCATGGTGGACACGACGATCACGGACATGGGAAAGATGATGGACATGGTCACGGTAAAGACCATGGGCATGATCACGACCACGACCACGATCATGGCGGACACTAGTTCATTGGCTCCAGCTGTATAAAGAACGCAGTTCTGATTTTATGAAGCTTAATTAATGAGAATAGCTTCACTTTAAACAAGAATAATAAGCTTTGCTCGCAATAGCGAGTGCTATAAATGTAATCACGTATGTCACATTACTATAGTTCATCGGTACGTGAACCTCTAATTACGGGTAGTAAGAGCTACCACGATATCACCGAGGATATCGCAAAGAATACAGAGGGCACACCAGGTCTGAAGTGGATCATCGCTTTGGGCATCAGCGGCTTTGTTGCCCTGATAGGTGTATTGTGTATCGCTTGGACAATTTGGAAAGGCATCGGGGTCTGGGGATTGAATAAGACCGTCGGTTGGGCTTGGGATATCACCAATTTCGTTTGGTGGATCGGTATTGGTCACGCTGGTACTTTGATTTCCGCGATCCTCTTCTTATTCCGTCAGAAATGGCGTACTGGGGTGAACCGAGCAGCGGAAGCGATGACGATTTTCGCCGTTATTTGTGCGGGTCTATTCCCGCTTATTCACATGGGACGTATCTGGGATGCGATGTTCATCTTCCCTTACCCTAACTCCCGAGGTATTTTATGGCCGAACTTCATTTCGCCGCTTTTATGGGATGTATTCGCGATCAGTACTTATTTCACGGTTTCTCTTCTATTCTGGTATACGGGTCTGTTGCCTGATATCGCGACATTGAGAGATCGTTCTAAGGGTATGCGTCGCTGGATCTATGACCGTTTAAGCTTCGGTTGGACGGGTACTGCTAAACAGTGGCAACGTTTTGAAGATTTGAGTTTGGTTTTAGCTGGTTTGGCTACTCCTCTTGTACTTTCTGTACACTCTATCGTAAGTTTTGACTTCGCCACATCGGTTATACCTGGGTGGCATACAACGATATTCCCGCCTTATTTCGTGGCAGGTGCGATTTTCTCTGGATTCGCGATGGTATTAACCTTGATGTTGATCGCTCGTGTGATCATGGGACTTGAGGATTACATTACTATTGCGCACATTGAATCGATGAATAAGGTGATCTTATTGACTGGTTCGATCGTAGGTGTTGCTTATATCACGGAATTGGTCATTGCGTTCTACTCTGGTAACATCTATGAGATGTACGCTTTTAAAAATAGAGCCTTGGGACCTTATTGGTGGTCTTACTGGGGAATGATGAGTTGTAATGTGATCGCACCGCAATTCTTTTGGTTTAGACCATTACGTAGAAGTATCGTGGTCACCTTTATCTTATCGATTTTCATCAATATCGGTATGTGGTTCGAGCGTTTCGTGATCATCGTTACATCGCTACACCGTGATTATATTCCATCAAGTTGGAGCTACTACTCTCCGACTTGGGTTGAGGTAGGTATCTATGTAGGTACGATGGGTATCTTCATGACCTTATTCTTGATATTCTGTAGAACATTGCCTGTGGTTGCAATTGCTGAGGTAAAAGCGATTTTGAAAACTTCTGGTGATCAGTACATGAATGAGTTCGCCAAAGTGGATGAAGCAGATTATAAAGTTCGTGAGCAGATTTTAGCTGGTGGCGGTAGTAATGTTGCTGGTGTGGCTCATGACAAGGACGATGAGTAATCGGTTTTAACTGAAGTAGTAATCTAATTAAATCTTAAGCGTATCTAAGTATACGTTTCGATATAATAAATAGACATTAACCCGTCTGTTGATCAAGTTTCAAGAGTTATGAAACACAAGTATTTACTAGGTCTGTTTGACGACGAAGAAATTCTGTTAACGGCAACTGAGAAAATTCGCTCGGCCGGTTATCAAATGCATGAGATCTATACGCCTTTCCCAGTTCACGGATTGGACAAGGCTATGGGGCTTCAAGATAGTCGTTTACATACCTTCGGCTTCATTTGCGGAGCAACAGGGACTTTATTCGCATTATCAATGATGAGTTTGATCGCTGCTGTCGATTGGCCGATCATAGTTGGTGGTAAGCAGTTTTTGGCTTTCCCTGCCTATGTACCGATCACATTTGAGGTGACTGTTCTTTTCGCTTCAATCGGTATGACGGTCGCGATGTACTTGCGTTGTGGTTTTTCTGTATTTACGGATACGGAAGTAGTTGACCTACGTGCGACAGATGACCGTTTTGTTATGGCCTTCTGTGAGAAGCGTTACAGCGAAGCAGATGATCAGAATAAGATTGTTGACTTGTTGAAGCAACACGGTGCTGTTGAGATCAAGGAGCGTGGCTTAGATAACGAGATTCAGCCTAACCTCTTCGTTATGGACGAAGATGATCACGGGCATGACCACGGACATGGCCACCACTAAAGATATACTGATACGCATTGAACAAGATGTTGATGATCAGTTATTCCGCCAAAAGAATTCAGGACAAAAAGAGAATCAATCGATGATCCGATTCCAATCTATATTATTGCTAAGCGCGGCTATCACAGCTTTGATTTTCACTAGCTGTGGTGCTGACGGGAATTATACCGGACGTGAGTACATGCCGGATATGGCACATTCCCAAGCATTCGAGCCATATCATGAGGCACGTAAGATGACTTCATTCAATGGAGATACGCTGCCTATTTTCAATGGTAATCATACGCACTTTAAGCCTGTTGCGAATACTGTTCCACGTGGCTACATGCCTTATCATTTGACGGATACCCCTGAAGGTTATGAGCAGTCAAAAGCCTTGAGAAACCCATATAATGGCGAGCAGGAACGCTTATTGGCCGCATCAATCGCAGCTGCGAAAAGCGGAAATAAAGAAAAGGCTAAAGCTGCCAAGTCAGCTTATGATAATTTCTTAGCGGATGCTAAGGAAGATTATACCACATATTGTGCGGTTTGTCATGCTGGGAATGGTAAAGGAGAAGGCTCTATCGTAAAGTCGGGTGCTTACCCTACGCCACGTTCTTACTTTGATGATGATCGTTTGCAATTGTTTGAAGGACAGATGTTCCATTCTATGCATCATGGAAAGAACCTAATGGGATCTTATTCTTCTCAATTATCTAAAGAAGAACGTTGGAAGGTGATTTCTTATATCCGTGATATGCAAGCTGAACATATTGCGGCTGCTAATGCTAAAGAGTTTGGTGGTAAGCCTGCTGACTATAAGAATCAGGCTTTATCGGCGGTCATCAATGCCAATACTTACACTCCAGGTCAACCTTTAGGAAAGTTGGCAAGTTTAGTTGACCCGAATTTAGAGGCAGTAACATTCACAAAGTCAGCTTTGGATGCCTTTGCGGATAGTGCTCCTAAAAAAGGGGAGACGATCGCATTGAATAATGTATTCTTCAAGAGTGGTTCTTTTGACTTACGTACAGAGTCTTATATAGAATTGGATAAGCTTGTTTCCCTGATGGGGAGATCTAAAGATATGAAGATCGAGGTGAGTGGACATACGGACAGTGATGGAAATCCTGCTGCTAACTTAAAGCTATCTCAGAACAGGGCGAAAGCGGTTTACAATTATTTGTCAAGCCAAAAAGTACCCCAAGAGAGAATGATATTCAAAGGCTATGGTGAAACGAAGCCTGTAGGAGACAATAGCACTGATGCGGGTAAAGCGAAAAATCGCCGTACAGAATTCAAGGTGCTTTAATTCGTCCGCAGAAGCTAAGCTTATCTTTTTAGGGTGGGTGAAATCACACCTAAAGATTCAAAATCAGAAAATTCGAACGCATATATCGCATTTACCGACTAATGAATTTTATAAGTTCGAGG
>JAHDGT010000410.1 GCA_020631675.1 Bacteroidota bacterium | reverse complement strand
CGTTTGTTTTTGGGTTTCGGAATCGCTTTTTGAGGTGTTTATCGGTAAACCACCTACCCACTATTTACCAGCGCCGTAGGTGCGGCATGTTAGTTTGCCTGTACTGTCCGGGTACTTAATTACTTATATACATGTATCATAAAAATAAGATCCAACGCTGGATAGATGAAGGAGAGGGACCCATGTTGGATTTTAAGCGTACGATCAATTCCCCGTCCAAGATCGCCCGTTCAATGGTGGCTTTCGCTAATGCCAGAGGGGGTAAGATCGTAGTAGGCGTGGAAGACAATGGCTTAGTGCTGGGTATAGACCCTGACGGAGAGGAGTATGAGATGGACATCGCCTGCGACGACTTCTGTGACCCTCCTGTCGACATGGAGTATGAACGCTATGAGACACATGGTAAAATGATACTGATCGCTCATGTTTATGAGAGCGATGAAAAGCCTCACTTTGCTATTGATAAGAAGGGCCGTAGAAGAATGTATGTGCGTATAAATGACGAGTGTGTCGTGCCCAATGGCATGATAGAGGAGATGGTGCGTAGCGGTAACATGAACTACCTACACAGAAATCAAGCATATGGTCAATTAAAAGTTGACCTGATCAGATATTTACGTCAACAGAATAAGATAGACGTTTCGCAATTTGCCGATTGGCAAAAATGTAGCGATAAGAGTGCTAAACGAACACTTTTAGATTTACTGTTCGAGGGCGTATTGCGCTTCGATTCCGCAAAGGAGTTGTTTGTACTGAACGAACAATCACCGGCGGTTTACAAACTTAAGACTAGATAATCAATCACAGATATCCATATGAAGATCATAAGACCTGTTACCAGAGAAGAATTCACTCGCTTAAAAGTGCGTATAGATGCTTTAGAAGCTTGGTTTAAATCAGACGAAGACCTGTCTTTTGAAGAAGCTATAGAAGAAGCTGAAAAAGCCGCTGAAGAAGAACAGACGGAAAAGAAGAAAAAGGCAAAAGCAAAGAAGAAGAAAGCCAAAGGAAAAAGCAAAAGCAAGGATAAAAAGAAGAGCAGTAAACAAGTGATCATTGAAACCCGCAAAAAAGCGGAGGAAGCGGTAAGCTCTTTACGTCAAAAGGCGAGCGACTTGCTGAATGAGATCACTGGAGGCATTTTGGAAAGCGACAGTTGGGACGAGACGGAAACGAAAGTCAATACTTCTTTCACCGAGAACAAGGAAGAAGAGACAACGAAGGAAAAGGATAAAGGAAAGAAGAAAGGCAAATCGAAGAAGTCGAAAGAAAAAGGATTCGTTAAACTGATCGTCATTAAAGGTGAAGAGGAGGCGAAGTCTGATGCAGGGGCAAATGGGAATGCGAAAAAGGAAGACACAACTAATGCTAAAGAAGCTAAGGATACGCCTTGGGATACTTTAGAGTCTCTAAAAGAAGCAAAAACGACTGCTGAACCCAAAGCAGAAGCAAAACCTAAATCAACACCCAAACCGAAGTCTAAGCCTACACCTAAACCTAAAAGAAAAACCACTGCAAGCAAAAAAGCAGTTAAAGTGGATGATCTCACTAGAATAAAAGGGGTAGGGAAAGTATTCGCACAGCGATTAAATGAAGCGGGTATCACCAGCTTAAAACAAGTGTCTGAATTCTCAGCCGAAGAAGTCGCCGCTTTCGATGAAAAGTTGAACTTGACGGGTAGAATGATCCGTGAAGATTGGGTTAGCCAAGCAAAAGAACTGTTGAAGGATTAAAAATCCTAATCAAGATTTAGTTGAACTACCTCTGAATGACCCATAGGCTAAAAAGGACTATGGGTCATTTTTTTTGTTTTTTCTTGAGCAGTGTTGAATAATAGGCGACCTTATCAGCTTTGTTTAAAATTTCGTAGAGCTCTATAAGGCGACTTAAGCTGCTTATATCTTGTGGCTCACCGGATTTGAGCAGTTGACTAAGTTCTGCATTCAGTGCTTTTTCTTGTCTGATGATCTGACGACAAGGCATACATTGTCTCGGGCGACTGTGTACTACGAATCGAAGTTCTTCGTACCAATGCTGCTGTTCCTTTTTAGAGAAAGAAAAATCATCATTACAGCGGTCGCAAGTGTAATTGATGTCGTAATAAGCCAGAAAAGGTAGTGCGGCCGTGCCCTTGGTTCTGAATGTATAGTATTGTTTCTTAGGTTTAGCGAGCAGCGCTTTTCCTGATGACAAACAATTGTCACAAGCCCAGTGGTATTGTTTCAATTGGTACACGTATTGACCACTACCCACATCACGTATCATCCCATCATGCGGGAATAGCGATTGTGTTTTTTTCGTTTTCGCATCGCTGACCTTTTGTTTGCAAGAGGGGCAGAGGTGGGAGGTGTTGTTTTTTATAGTCATGTCCATCGAGTATTGGTGAACCGAATCAACCATCACAACGTTTGATATTTCCAAAAATAACAAACTATGACCCCAAATCTAGCCCGCATCAGCGAAATCATCCGCAATCGCCGTTCTATTTACCCGCCAGCCTATACCGGCGAGAAGATACCTGATGAAACGGTAATGGAATTTTTGGAAAATGCTAATTGGGCACCCAACCACAAAAAAACCGAACCCTGGCGTTTTCACGTCATCACAGGTGATGCCTTATCCCGTTTGAAAGCCTACGCACAGGAGCATTACAAACAGACCAAACAAGGAGATGCCTTTAATCAAATGAAGTTTGAGCGTTTAGGGCAGAAGTTTGATACCTCCAGTCATGTGATCGCTATCTGTATGCAGCGCGACCCACAAGAAAGAGTGCCCGAATGGGAAGAAGTGGCTGCATTATCTTGTGCGGTGCAGAACCTATGGCTCAGCGTTTCCGCTGCTGGCTATGGCGGTTATTGGAGCAGTGGAGGCTATACGCTATCTGCTGGTGACTTTCTTGGCTTAGCCGAAGGACAGCGTTCTTTAGGCTTCTTTTTCTTAGGTGTTCCCAAGCCTGATGTACCCCTTTTCCCAAAACGGGGAGCAGTGGAGGAGAAGGTGACTTGGCATCGGTAATGAAACCTGTCCTAACGACAAAAAAAGCCCTAAACAATTCATATTGTTTAGGGCTTTTGATTTTATAGACCGAATCGCGGAATTTTTACTTATCTGTCACTTTCATGTCGAGCGATAAATCTTTGGCGGTTTTTGCCATCAGTAGGTTGATCAGATCTTGACTGCCACCTCCTGTGGTATTACTGCCGCCCATATTCACTTGCGGTACCCAGTTGCCTTGGTAGTTTTTGATCGCGTCCGCATAGAGCTCGTTCACTCTAACATAAGCGTCTAACTTTTTTTCCAATGCACCATCCGCTTGCATGACCAAACGCTTTTTCTCTGCCTCACCCTGACCTTCCAGAATGTCTTTTTGCTTGGTGTATTCTGCTTCCTCTTTAGCGATCTTAGCTACATCACGCGTTTTCTCCGCTCGTATGGTCGCCTCGATTTTAGCAGCTTCCTCCCTTGCTCGGGTTTCAGCGATGGTTTTCTCACCCTCCGCTTTAGCGGTTAATGCTTCCTGCTGAGCGGTGATCAACTTTTGCTTAGAGATAGACTCCTGCGTACTGGCTTCGATTTTCTTGGCCAGTTTGGTGTCTACTTGGTCTTCGTAATCCACCTCACCGATACTCGCATAAGCAACGGTGATGTTGAACTGCTGTACATCCGACTTATTACGAATGATATTGCCTTGCTCGTCTTGACGTGGGTAACGCTTCGTTAGTCGGGTGCTTTCTTGAGCAATGGTATCTTTTACGTACTCTGTTTTCATTTCAAGTACATACTGACCATTCTCTAACTGATCCTGAAAATCTTCAGAAAGTTTTGACATACCACCACTATAGTGCGTCTCACTCTCCATCAGCTGTGCGGCATAACGCAAACACTCATCCGTATAGGTGGTCAGGGTTGTTTCTGCCAGTTTACGAGCAGAACGATACTCCTTATGGATCTTGATCATTTCAGACTCCGTACTCGGTAAACGCCATCTTACAGTCGCATCGGCAACCGCTTTGGTCGCATCATTGAAACGCACATTGATCCTTGGATTCATAGAAGTGATCTCAGAATCCAGTTCATTGTCCGTAAAGGCAACAGTGATCACATCGGGATATTTGGTGGTACGGCTACCGAAGCCGGCAAAGTAGAAACCAGGTTCGAATTGTACCCATTCTTTACCTGTGAAAGATTGAACATGTGTTCTGTAACCACTATCATTTCGAGAAAATGGATTAAACGACATTAGGATTAAAAATAAGAAGAAAATTATCGCACCAATTGCAAT
>JAHDGT010000409.1 GCA_020631675.1 Bacteroidota bacterium | reverse complement strand
CCCACTATTTACCAGCGCCGTAGGTGCGGCATGTTAGCTTGGCTGTACTGTCCGAAAACTTAGTTTACACTGTACTTGTTTCCTCTACCTCTACTTCTACCCATATTCCAATGGAGTTATTATCAAAAGTCATACGCTCATCTATAGCTACCAAGCAAAAGCTTTTGGAAGATGAAGCCCTATTGGCTACCATTAGTATGGTAGGAGAATGGTGTGTGGCCAGCTTAAAACGTTCTAATAGAATTTGGCTGTGCGGCAATGGCGGCAGTGCCGCTGATGCGCAACATATAGCGACCGAGCTAAGTGGTAGATTCTATTTTGACCGCCCTGGATTGCCTGTTGAAGCCCTGAACATTAACACTGCTTTTTTAACGGCTGTTGGGAATGACTACGGCTTTGAACACATCTTCGCTCGTAGCCTACAAGCGAAAGCACAGGCGGGTGATGTGCTTTTAGCACTTTCCACATCTGGAAATTCGCCTAATGTGGTGAATGCGGTGAAAATGGCGCAGCAGATGGATGTGGTCAGTATTGGTTTTACTGGTCAGGATGGAGGAGAATTAAAGGCTTTATGCGATCAACTGATCGCAATACCATCTACCGACACTCCACGTATTCAAGAGTGCCATTTAATGATCGGACACGCTCTTTGCGAGTATATCGAAGCCACACTTTTCCCGCAAGAAAAATAAACTCATACCTCCTTCGCACGAGGGATAGTAGTGGTAATGAAGCCACTGAATGCGCCCTGTTTGGCGGCATAAAAAGGCGGCCCAGAGGTAGCCATTTTTATGCCTGCCAAACAGCAGCAGGCAGGGGCTGAATTTTAACGGATAGCCCGGACCCGCAGTGAAAAAGCGGCACCGACCATTTCTCAAATTAGAAATATGGTCAGTGCCGCTTTTTTATTGCGGGGCGTGCCCGTCTAAATCAAATAGTGTTGTTAACAAGGAAAATCCGTCAGATCCGCAAAGGCGAACACACTTCCGTTTTTCTGGAAGAGGTTAAAATCGGCTACCGTGGTACTACCGTCCATGTTCAGGTCAGATTGTAGGTAGTTGGATACCGCCGATGCCTCTGGCAAGTAGAAATTATTAAAATCAGATACCAGGATGTAGCCATCTACTTTCATGTCTCCAGCACGCAGTGCCGCAACATCTGAAAGCAAGATGTCTTCAAAATCCACGACCGACTGTTGATTCGCGCCTGCTGCTTGGTTAATACCATCCGTAAAATCGTAGAAGGATGTATTGGATAGGTAAACCGGGAAAGCACTTAAAACATCCAAATGATTTCTGGAGCGCAAGGCAACGTAATAATTGGTTCCAGGGGTAACATCAGGCATACCTAAGCCCTCATTTCCGAGCACATCCACAAGAATACCGTCATTGCGCAAGAAGCCGACACGCTGATCCAAGACGATAGCGGTATTATTAAAGTCGCGCACCTCTACCATGATCCAATCTACCACATTAGGTGGGAAAGAACTGGCATCGGCCACGCTTTCACCTCCGGTATAGCACCAAGGATCGGCACTGAAGGGGTTATTGAGCGGCAATAGTCCGTTATCCAATAGATCCGTTTCCATCAAGTCGGTATCCGGATTATAGGGACCTTCGAAAAAGGCCTTCACACGCACTTTAGAACCTGCGCCCGGACACTCAGGGGTGAAGGTACAGCCCAGCTCTACACTACAGCCATTGATCGTTGTGGGGTCGCCATCATCACAAACCAGCGTGTTGATATCATACAAAATGTCATAGCATAAATTATCAAAGGCATCTTGGCAGCAATAGCCATCATACCAGAACATCTCGAATAAGATACCATCTAAAGCCTCTGGCGGATTAGGTCCTGGTGGTGGTTGAACGGTCGCATAACTCGGACAAGTCGTGGGACAGAAGGGAAAAGGCGTTACTGTACAACCCGCCGACTTACACTGTCCGAAAAGACAAAGATTGACCGTACCATCAGGTTCTGGAGGAGGAGCACAATGGTCTTTCAAGAGTTGGATACAGTACTCATCGAATTGCACATCACAACAGTAGGAGTCAATACTGAGAATGGCATCCATACAGGGATAGTCATCCGGGTAGGGAGGCGGGTATTCCGAACAGTAGGAATCACAGGTTTGCGCCTGTGTATTGATCGAGAAACCGCCTGCTAAAAATAGCAGTAGCAAGAGGCAGCTCAGTGGGAGTAGTCGCTTTTTCATGGGCCAATTCTATTCAGTTCAGTTGTAAAATTCAGGTTTATTAACTTGGGGGAACAAAAAAACAAGGACTAAGAAGCAAACAGCTTAACTTGTTTATTCGCCATCCGTTTCCGTTTCAGATTCAATGATGTCTTGAAAATCAGGATATTGCTCGATATGCTCACGCATATATTGCTTTCTGCTTTCAGAGAAGGTATCCCACCATTCTTGCGGGGTGCCGGGTGTGCTTTCCTGCGGCACGCTACTCTCTGGCGGGTTATTCATTTGCTGTATGGGCGGTGCCTGCTCCATAGCGGGTTCAGCAGCGATCAAATCCGCGAACCTAGGGTAAAGGTCGGGGTTTTCACGCAGGTAATTGCGTCTGTTCGGTGATAAGCTTTGCCATTGTTCTTCTACCGACATTTGCGAAAACTCGGCATAAGAAGTGCGGTTTTGAGCATTATCAGTCGATTTAGCACCTACTGCCTCCACCGTACCTTGCTTATCTTCCAGTTGGTCTTTCGCCACATTACAGGAACTGAAAACAGCCAGCAATGCTACTGTAAACAACACACTTAGAAAGCTTAATGCTGGTGAATGTTTGGACATATTACTTCTCATCTAGCTAAGTTAATCAAAAACAAGCACTAAAAGGGTGTACATTTTTCGGCAATTGTTAGCGGTTTTTGCCGGCGGTCCAACCAACTTCATCGCAAAGCATCTAACTTCTCTTCCAGCCAGCTTTTCTCACTGATCAGATCCATCTCGTTCAGATCCGTTCTCATTTTCTGAATGACTTCCGCATTATTGCGCTTGTTTTTCAGTTTATGCAGCTTGTTCGTCCAGTTGATAAAATGGCGGATCCCCTTTTTATTGGTCGCACTCATTTGCTTATGCCGCTTGACCAGCTCACGAAAACTGATCACGAGTAAATATAGATTGTCCACATCATCCGTCTCGTAATAAGTCTTTAGCAGTAAGGTTCTGAACCAGATCGGCGAATAAGGGTCTTTCAAATGAATGTTTTGCAAACAATCAAAGATCACATTGTCGTAATTACCCTCCTCGAAATCCAATAGTGTACGGCAATAACTGGGAATGCTTTCCCGAAAAGAAGGGGAGAGCTTATCCTGATAATCAACAATGAAATTCGACACCCACCCCCGTCGATCAAGGATCAGTCCGATCTTCGTGATATTGATGAAGTTATTGGGCGAGATGTACTTACCCACTAGGAGCAAGCCCCTGTTCAGTTGCTGCTCGTACAAGCGGAATAAATGCTCGTGAAACTCACCTTTTCCCTCCTTGATCCGCTTCACACAGTAGTTCACCGAAAAGGCATAGATCTGCCTGAGATCAAATTCAGGCAATGGAATATCCGGCTGTTCCAACAACTCCTGTAATTGCAAAAAGTTATCCGTTCGCTCGCTCTCTGTGAACAGCCGCAATACCATAGAATAGTAATGTATCGCCGGAATATCTTGATAAGGCGTATGCGCTATCTCCGCGATCACTTTCTCAAAAAGCGCATTCCGGTATTCGATCGCCAAAATGTTTTTTCTATTCAGCACCACGCTGCAATACTTCAACTTATTGGCCAGATAGTAAATATCAAAGCTGTCCAACAGATCCTGCAAACCCGTCTCGGTAGGTCTGCTTTTGTGAAAAACATCGAATTGAAAAACCTCCTCTTGTAACTGAAAAACATCATAATAATACTCCGCATTGCGTTCTGTCAGATCATCCAAACGCTTCTGCATGCGGTTCTTCAAACGCTGAAAAGGACGCTCCAACTGCCTATCAGCATACTCTCTAAGCAGCAGTTGCTCATTGAGGTGTTCTTCTTCCCGCTCCAAACGTTGCCAAGTAAAAAAACGCTCCAGAGAGCGCAGCAGCCTACTCATCAATAAACGGATCCGCTCGTCCTTATAAGGCATGTCCGCGAACAAACGCTGATGCAGCTTTTGCTTATCCATAGCAAATTCGCCCTTCTTCTCCGTCTCTTTGCGCCACAGCTGAAACAACTTCCACTGCCGATCGTCCGCCTTGAAAAAAGACGATTTCAATAAGTCGGCAAAGGCATTCTTCTCCTCCGTACTCAAAGTGGCTAATACTTGGTATAGCTGACTGTTTTTCATC
>JAHDGT010000408.1 GCA_020631675.1 Bacteroidota bacterium | reverse complement strand
TGGGCCGCCTTTTTAGCCCGCCAAACAGGGCGCATTCAGTCGGCTCATTACCACTCCTATCCCTTGCGTGAGCAATGAGCTAATGAGGCAATTTGAGAATTTGAAAATGATCAATTTTCAAATTAACTCATTGTCAAATTTTCAAATTGAAATTCAATGATCACACTCACCAACAAACCCAGCCGCAAACCCCTACAAGAAAAACTCGACGCCTTTGAACGCTTGCTCATCATGATGGACGAGCTTAGAGAGGGTTGCCCCTGGGATAAAAAGCAAAGTATCAAATCATTAGGACACCTCACCATCGAAGAAACCTATGAGTTAGTAGATGCCATTACCGATCAGGATATGAAGGGAGTCAAAGAAGAGTTGGGTGACATTATGCTGCACCTCGTCTTCTATGCCCGCATAGGTGAAGAGCAAGGCGATTTCGACATTGCCTCTCTTATCCACCAGATGTGCGATAAAATGGTGCGCCGCCACCCACACATCTATGGCGATGTGGATGTAAATGATGCAGAAGAAGTAAAGCGTAATTGGGAACAGATCAAACTACAAGAAAAACAAGCCAATGGTAAAGGTGATGAACCCAAGCGAGTTTTAGGTGGTGTGCCCCGTTCACTACCCGCATTGGTCAAATCTCTACGCATACAAGACAAAGCAAAACAAGTAGGCTTTGAGTGGGATACCATTGATCAAGTCTGGGAAAAGGTGAAAGAAGAAACCAATGAGCTCCAAGAAGCCGTTGCCTCCAAAGACCAAAACCATATTGAAGAAGAATATGGCGACTTACTTTTCGCTTTGACCAATTATGCTCGCTTTTTGAAAGTGGATCCAGAAGCAGCATTAGCACGCAGCAATAAAAAGTTCATGGCCCGCTTCAATAAAATGGAACAACAGATCATTGATAGCGGACAAAACATGGCGGATATGAGTCTAGAAGAAATGGATGCCATTTGGAATGAAGTGAAACAGGATATACATTAAGCATGCTCATCAACACTCGCGGTATAGTCATAAGCACTACCAAATACAGTGAAACCAGTGTCATCGCCCGAATTTACACAGAGGAATTAGGGTTGCGATCCTATATGGTCAATGGAGTTCGTAAAGCAAAAACTAAAACCAAGGCCGCACTACTACAACCACTCACACTATTAGACTTAGTCGTCTACAATAGAGAAGGAAAAACCTTACAAAGAATCAAGGAGATGCGCCCAGCGCAAGTTTTCACCAGTATACCTTTTGATTTAGTTAAAAGTGGTGTGGCATTATTCATGAGTGAATTAATGAGTAAAACCGTTAAAGAAGAAGAAACCAATACTGCACTATTCCATTTTCTTTATAGTGAAATCGAGCATCTTGATGCCTCTCCAAGCAATTTGAGCCTTTATCCACTATGTTTTATGATCGGATTGAGC
Source organism: Bacteroidota bacterium (assembly GCA_020631675.1). Taxonomy (GTDB): domain Bacteria; phylum Bacteroidota; class Bacteroidia; order Chitinophagales; family UBA2359; genus JAHDGT01. The sequence goes on along the minus strand of JAHDGT010000408.1, from coordinate 2,915 downwards.
GGGCATTTGGGCTTTCGTCCGCATAACGACCACCATCCTGAAAAACAGGCTTTTTTTGATTTACGAGCTGGGCATTTCACCGCAACGGAAGCCCCTATATTAAGCTATGCTTTGAACAAAGCAAATAGTAAGCAATTAGCCAAACTACTAGATTACCAAGCACGTGAACGTACAATTGAACGACCATATATAAATAAAAGCGACCGTAGGTCTTTACTACAATGCTTATTAAAGTACTACCAATATCACATAGAAAACTTTAAAGAAATCAAGTCGATTTGGGTACTGATGGAAGTTTGGGGCTAATGTCCATTTCAAACTAGGTTTCATTCGTAGTATTTTTATTACCTTGTGCCTTTACAAAACCTCACATTGTCAAGCACGCCAGCGCGTTGTCATGCCGATTCTGATTAAACACCCCGTCTACCTCAATGAACAAGGCGGTCGCTCTAATAATGAAGACTCCATCTTCCCTGCTGTTGGTACGGCAACGGTTGATCAACGGCTATTTTTAGTGTGTGATGGCGTAGGTGGAGCAAGCAAGGGGGAAGTCGCCTCCAAAATGACCTGTGAGCACTTTCCTGAATATTTCAAAGAACATAGTGGAGAGAGAGTAAATGCGGCTTTTATAGAAGCAGCATTACGATATACAGAAGAAAAAATGAGCGAATGCATCGCTCAAGCACCTGCACACAATGGTATGGCAACCACCCTCACTTTGCTGTACCTCAATGATAAAAACAATACGGCGACCATCGCTTGGATCGGCGATAGTAGAATTTACCAAATTAGAGATGGTAAAATCCTTTTCGTGTCCGAAGATCATTCTTTGGTCAATGAATTGGTAAAAAGAGGTGAGCTCACCGAAGAACAGGCCGCTACCCACCCGCAACGCAATATGATCTTGCGTGCCATCGCTGGTCAAGATGCCCCCACTCAAGCAGATGTGGTACATATCAAAGATGTACAAGCAGGTGACTATTTCTTACTTTGCACAGATGGTATTTTAGAGAGCTTTGATGATGCGACTTTGGTTGAATTATTAAATGATTCATCCGTAGATCTGGAAACAGCAAAAGACAAAATGCATCAGATCTGCGATATGATGTCGCGGGATAACTTCTCGATGTACCTCATGCAGATCAGCGAGCTAACCGCCGCCCCTGCTGGCTCAACGGCTGTATTAGACTCTGATGAGCTGAAAAACGTACTCAAAGAGCAGGAAGACAGCGAAGAGAAAAAAACTTTCGGCACTGCTGCTAAAACAGTAAAAACACCCAGCGAAGAATTAAACAAAGGGGATAGAAAGCTATTGTTTTTCTTAGGCTTATTCGCCCTATTATCTCTTCTTGCTTTGGGTATTTACAAGCTTAGCGACCTTTCTAAGAATAATGAAGAAAAATTGGCTCAGATCGAGCAAGGTAATATCGCTCTGCTCAAACAAAAGGCAGACGGACTTATTGCAAGCGGATTGCTTGATTCACTCCGTTTAGCGAAGCAACCGATTCAAGACGCCATTACGGAATATGAAAGCGTTTTAGCCGGCTCACCCGGTCTAAAAGAACGAATTGACGAGCGTGTGAATAGCCTAAAAGCACAAAGAGATGAAGTAGACGGATTGATCAGTCGATCCGAGGTCAATCTGAATTTTGTGAAAGAATACCGTTCCTATTTAGACTCTGTTAAACTGGAACTTACTGCTGCTGTCGCTGCTGATACCAATAAAAGTTTCAATGGAGACACACTCCTTCTGTTAGAAAGCCAATTAGATAGCTTAGCTTACCAAAAAACAGAGGTGATCGAATCTGTCAGTCGCCTAATTCCCATTAAAGAGTCGGAGACTCCTGATGAAGAAGCGAGTCCGGATAGCTCTCAAACCGAATCCCCTATTGACACATTGAATCAATAAGGGATTTAGCCATAGTTTGCATCTTCTCTTATATTCTACTTCTTCGCACCCAGCTCTTCCGCTCTATCAAAAGCAGCTTGCAAACCCGCTTTTATACCATTTTGCACTTCCATTCTTGAGAAAGTATTTATAGCAGCTTCCGTGGTGCCTCCTTTTGACGCTACTCTCGAAATCCATTCATCGCAGGTCAATGCGTTCTTGTTGTGTAAGTGCATCGAACCTACGAAAGTTTGCCAAACCAACAGTTCTGCCTGAGATTCATTGAATCCCAATTTCATAGCCGCATCGATCATGGCTTGCATGAAGTAGTAGACATAGGCAGGACCACTACCAGAAATAGCTGTAGCAGCATCCACCATATCCTCTTTGTCTAGATAGATGGTTCTACCTGTAGTGGTTAATAAATTCTGAACTTCGATCAATTCATTTCTCGTTACTTCATCCGTAGCACTGAAGGCGGTCATACCCATACCTACTTTAGCTGGTAAATTAGGCATAGCACGAACTACTTTAGGCACGCCTAATGCTTCTGCTATCGTTTTCAGTTTAACCCCCGCCATGATGCTGACGATCACCTTGTCTTTCTTAATGAAAGGCGCGATCGTTGGATAAAGAGCGCTTGTATTCTGAGGCTTCACCGCTAAAATCACTAAATCAGCCGTTCTGATATACTCTCCGGGTTCGCTATATACGGTTTCAAAATCCTCATCTCTGAGTTTTTGTGCTGTTGTCTCATCTTTTTCTAAGATGATCAGATCTTTGGGTCGAATGATGTGGGCAGCTAAAAAGCCTTGGGCAAATGTTCGGCCCATATTACCGCCTCCGATGATCAATACCTTCATAATTATTACTTGAATGGGAAAAGAGGTCCTGTTAGCTTGTTTGAAGTCGCGAAAATAAGTGGAATATCAACAGTATTTACGCACAGTGCAAACATTGTTCCGACCTGCTCCCTCGCAAAGGATAGGAGCGGTATGGGATGTGCTGGATGCGCCCTGAGCGGCGG
>JAHDGT010000407.1 GCA_020631675.1 Bacteroidota bacterium | reverse complement strand
TGAACGGGCATTTATTGCGCTATGAAGCAGGCACTAGATGTCTTCGAAGGCAAACATGTTGTAGACACGGATGACTATAGCGATAAAGAAGCTTTTGAAGCTATGGGCTTATTAAAAGATGATGGCAGTTACCCTCCTTTGAAAATAGGGACGGTCAATTATCTGCCGGGCGTGATCGCGAACGTTTACCCTGAAGGTATAGGTGGCTTCAAAACCAATAAGAAAGGAGCGGTTTTTTTTAAAGACATTCACTACGGCCCCTCTCCTAGCACTACTTCGGATCAGTCAAAAGTGAATATTTTCTTTGCCGAAAAAGCACCTGAACGCCCTACTAAAGATCTACAATTAGGCACTTTAGGCGTATCAGAAGTAGTACCCCCTTTGATCATTCCACCGGATACGGTCATGCGGGTATCCACTCGTTTACAGTTACCTCAGGGACATGATATTTCTCTACTCACTGTTAATCCGCACATGCATCTTTTAGGAGAAAGCTTTAAGGGCTACGCCTTAACTCCTACAGGAGATACCATTCGTTTGGTCAATATTCCGAAATGGGATTTCAGATGGCAGTATTTCTACACTTATGAAAAGCCTGTGGTCATTCCAGGAGGCAGTACTATTGTAGCAGAAGGGGTTTACGATAATACCAGTAATAATCCGAACAATCCTTACGACCCACCACAGACCATACGCGAGCAAGATGGAAGTATGCGCACAACGGATGAAATGTTTCAATTCATCCTTACCTATGTGCCTTACCAATCAGGTGACGAACACATTGACTTGACCGCAGCCAAGGGGCAGTTGTTGAAGTAGACCTAATTTCTGCGAGGGATAGGAGTGGAAATGAGGCAGTTAAGGAGCGCACTGAGCGGCGGGCTAAAAAGGCGGCCCAGAGGTAGCCATTTTTAGCCCTGCCAGCGAAGCAGCGAACAACTGCCGAATTGCAACGGATAGCCCGGTACTACACAAAAAAGGGCACAGTATAGTGAATTGACTATACTGTGCCCCGACTTTTTTGTGTAGTACGCAGCCTACGAAAAGAAAAATACTGTATTAGAAACTGCTGAAACTGAAACCTACGGAAAAAGGATGGATGCCAGGTCCTTGATCAGGATTAAAGAGTGTGGTCAAGGAGTAAGTGGCGAATAGATTGAAGTTAGCATAACCCACTCGTGCGGTCGCGCTTAGGCGCACATTATTCGCATTGGGAATGAGTTTGTCTTTAATGAACACTTCGTTGGTGACATTGCCGATCTCTGGACCGCGATATTTTTGTACGAAGTTGAGGCAGTAGCCACCTCTTACACCTACGGCTGCCTTGAGGCTACGGTTCATACGATCCGGATTGGTGCGGAAGCGCAACTCTAAAGGAATCTCGAAATAAGTTGTACTGAGTTTGTTTTTACGATAGTCGATATTCTCATTGATGGGGCGCAAGATGGTCACATTGGCCGTATCGCTATCCCAATAGCCGGTATGGTACACATTTGAGGTACTGACCCCGATACCTGGTGCGAAGCTCACATTATCATCGATCAGTGCGATGTCGTACATGATGTGCATGTTGAAACCACGGTTCCACCACTTTACCTGAATGCTATCTGGTTTGTTGGCCCAATTGTCGTGTACCAACTCGAATATCAAACGGTCGCGGGAAGTGCTCTTGGGTACTACTTTTTCAACCGCAGCTGTAACATCATCAAGTACTACTGGCGGGTTTTCATTTTGAGCGAAGATATCCGTGAGTCCTAACAGACAACAAACTATGATAAGAAATGTATTTTTCATCTGACTTTTTGAATTAAGGATGCAAAGGTACGTTGCTTGATAGAAACGGAAAGCAATAAAAAGAGGTTGTTTGTACTCAAATTTTAATGCAGCACCCCATTTATTGGTGTAATTGGTGGTGGGATGTCTTCTTCGCCCAACATTTCGAGTAGATCGGTTTCGATCACCCGACAGAGGGAGAGCATGGGAATATCATTGGCTAAGCCTTCGAATGGATTTTCGGAATAGTCTCCTACTAATTCCATGGTGAGGTATACCCAGGAGATGAGTACAGTCAATGGCACCATCATAAAGATGTTGAGGTCTTCGGCATGAAAGGTAGTGACCATTGCGAAAGGTAGGATGAAGATGAAGATACCGACGAAAACAGAACCCATACCACCATATTGTCTAGGCAGTGGGAATTTCTTGATGCGCTCCGCTTTACCTTGGTGCACATAAAATTCATTGAGCACATCTTGCAGATGTATGTGGCGAAAGTCTTCAATCAAGCTTTTTCCTCTTAGTTCTTGCAAATCTATAGCCTGACGAGCAATGATTTGGGTGGCGGTGTTCTTGTAGTTGATCAATGTATCGTATTCATCAGCGGGCAGATATTGTCTAAGGGTATCTTGGCAACCATCTGTATCCAATAAGCCGACCCCGAACTTGTTTTTTAGTCTTTCAGCATGTCGGCCAACGTGCCAACCTTGGCTCAGGTGTTCCCATTCCGTAGGAATCAGTAGTTGGCTCCTTAGGGCATATAACCAAGCGATGTGTCTGTATATTAACCTTTGCTTTATCGATTTCAGTTCTTCTTCTGGAATACTCTCTACGACAAACTGGTCCGTGACATATGCTTTGACCATCGCTCCCCAAGAGCGACTGCTGTTCACTATCGCTCCCCAAATTTTTCGTGCTTCCCAAAGACGGTCGTAGGACTGGTTGTTTTTAAAGCCGATGTAAAAGGCCACGGCGGTACCAATGATGGACACGGGCACCCAAGGTACATGCATCAGTTCTGAGTGGGTAAGTTCGTGTATGCCGAGCACGAACAGCACCCAAAGGGTCATCCATACAATATGCCCACCTGTAAAAGTGAGTATGCCTCTAAGGGATAGATTTTTCCGTACAAACATATCGAGTGATACTATCTTTTAAGTCGAGGGTCAAGGGCATCTGTCAGTCCCTCGCCGATCAGGTTGAAAATGGTTACGGTAATGAAGATGGCGAAGCCGGGGAAAATGGCCAACCACCAAGCGTCGAATTTCTTACGTGCCATATTGAGCAATGAACCCCAAGTGACATCTTCAGCTGCTACACCTATTCCTAAGAAGGATAAGAAAGCCTCTGTTAGAATCGCGGAAGCTACACCAAATGCGATCGCGATCAGCACGGGGGTTAAAGCATTAGGTATGGCATGTCGGAAAATGATCCTTGACTCGCTGAAGCCCATGGCTTGAGCTGCTTCGATGTATTCCAAGCTGCGCACTTTGAGCAGCTCGGCTCTGATGAAGCGGGCAATGCCTGTCCACCCGATCAGACCAATGATCACCATGACGTTAAAGATGGAGGGTTTGGTGATCGCGACGATCGCGAGAATGAGTAATAGCGTGGGTATGGAGTTCAGCACTTCGATGAAGCGCATGATCAGGATATCAAGGGGTATGGTGATTTTATTTCCTAAGCCCGGAATGCCTTTCAATAAAGTGGCCAGTACATTGACCAGCAGCATGATACCAATAAAAATGGCAAGGCTGATCAGGAATTGAACGAAGAAAGTACTCCCGAATTCGGCCGCATGTGAGACTTTGTAGCCCCTTGCGGTAAAACCGTAGAAGAAGGCGAAGAACAAGCCAATGATGTTCAGCAGCAATCTAATTCGGGACATGGTAAAGCGTTCATCTCCGAAGTAGCCTGCTAGTGCGCCTAAGAATATGCCTATGACGGTGGATATACTCATGGCGATGACACCCACCATAACCGCGACCCGTGCGCCTCTGACCATCCCTGCGGCCACATCTCTACCTAAATCATCTGTGCCGAGCCAGTGCCACCAGCGCATGGAGTCTATACCTCTCTGCTCGTCGAACGGCCCAACAAATCGTCTATTTTTCTTGTCTTGAGTTGTGGCGGAATAAGGTATAAGTGGGAAAATGGCAAAGTCGTACTTATGTTCATCCCAACGTTTGGTAACGAATTCTTCTCCCCATGACGCCATTCCCAAATCTACCGCATACTGTTTTAATACGGGCATCTGCCAGGATCCGCCTTCTACTTTACAAACAATAGGTTTTTCATTAGCAATGAAATCACCAAATATAGCCACGAACAATACGAAGTAGAAAATGCGCAATGACCATACTGCCAAGCGGTTTTTTCGAAACTGACGTTTCACATTCGCCCAATAGCTACGATCCAGCTCATTGTTTTCGATGGCGGATGCGATATCTTCCTCTTGTTTTTTTCTAAATAGCATGCAAGTATAGACGGTTAACCATGCCTTGGTGCAAAGTACCTTGGCGACAAGTGCTAAAGATACGTAAATGAGATGGACGTACAAGTG
>JAHDGT010000406.1 GCA_020631675.1 Bacteroidota bacterium | reverse complement strand
CGTTCATGTTAGTTGATGGTTTCAACGACGGTGGTGGAACTCAGGTGCAAGGTTCATTTGAAGTAACAGCTGCAGTGATTAATGCCCAATATCAGGTTCCGGGAATTGGAGCTACGATTCCTGGCGCAGCGGCAGTAACAAACTGGTACGATGCTGCCACAGCAGGTACCCTCCAAGGCTCTGGAGCAACCTTAGACCCAACCGGTTTAACTGCTGAAGAAGGTGCTGTTGATTTGAATGCGGACGGTACTTACACTTTCTATGCGGAATGTGTTTGTAATGGCTGCCCAAGTACACGTACACCAGTTGTATTAACAGTAGAAGAACCAGTAACAGTTGATGCAGGAACTGACGCAACGATCTGTATCACAGAAACAGTAACCTTAGCTGGTACCATATCAGGTGGTACAACTACAGGAACTTGGTCTGGTGGTGCGGGTACATTCAGTAGTGCAACTGACTTAGCTGCGGTATATACACCAGCTGCATCTGAAGAAGGTTCTACAGTCACTTTAACTTTGACCAGTGATGACCCAGCAGGACCTTGTCCAGCGATCATGGATATGGTGGATATCACCATCGAACCATTACCAGTTGTTGAAGCTGGTCCGGATCAAGATGTTTGTGCGGATCAAACCGCTACTATGGCAGGTACGATCACTTTAGGTACAGTCGCTCCAGCAACAGCATATACAGGAACATGGACTACATCTGGTGATGGTACATTCGATAATGCGACTTCTCCAACGGCAGTATATACACCTGGTCCAACAGATAATGGTGCGATCACTTTGACTTTGACCAGTGATGATCCAGCAGGAACTTGTACTGCGATCATGGATATGATGACCTTAAACGTATTCCAGCCGGTAACAGTTGATGCAGGAACTGATGCAACGATTTGTATTACTGAAACAGTAAGCTTAGCAGGTACTATCTCAGGTGGTATCACTACAGGTACATGGTCTGGTGGTGCGGGTACTTTCAGCAGTGCTACTGACTTGGGTGCGGTTTATACACCAGCAGCTTCAGAAGAAGGTTCTACAGTTACGCTTACTTTAACCAGTGATGACCCAACAGGTCCTTGTCCAGCAATCATGGATATGGTAGACATTACCATTGATCCATTACCAGTAGTGGAAGCTGGTCCTGATCAAGAAATCTGCTCTGATGAAACTGCTACAATGGCCGGAACGATCACCTTAGGTACAGCTGCGCCAGCAACACCTTATACAGGTACATGGACAACTTCTGGTGATGGTTCTTTTGATAGTGCGACTTCTTTAACGGCTGTTTATACCCCTGGCCCTACTGATGCAGGAGCCATTACTTTGACTTTAACAAGTGATGACCCAACTGGTCCATGTGGTGCTATTCTTGATGTGATGGAGGTATATGTTGTAACGAAACCATTGCCTCCAGCTAATCCTGCAATTGCTCCATTCTGTGATGATTTAACACCTTACCCAACTATTGCTCCGGGTGCTGGTGTGTACAACTTCTACCGCGATGGCGTATTGATCGCTGTTACGGGTGATCATGTGAACAGCTATACATTAGTTGCTGCGGATGACGAAGCTACGATCACAGTGACAGAAATCGTTACTGGCCCAAGTGGTACAGAATGTGAAAGCTTGCCTTCTGTAGGTGCTGCGATTGAAGTCTTGGATCCGATCACCTTTACACCAGTTGTGGATTGTGGTAATACAGTAGGAACAGACTATCGTATTACATTCGATGTGTCTCGTGGTACAGACGGTACAGATGATACCTTCGAGATCATTGTACCTGGTGCGTCTTCTATTTCTCCATCTAATATCGTCGCTGAAGGAACGATGGTTGATGTTTTAGTTCCGATCGGTACTACATGGTCGATCACGATTCAAAATGCGACTATAGGTGATCCTGATCTTTGTCCTGTTACTATTACTGGTGATCAAGCCTCTTGTTGTCCTTCTGCTACCGCGGATGCGGCAATACAGAATCTATGTGATGGCGAATTGCCTGATCTTTCTGTGGCTGCTTCTTTCTCTGCGGGTATCAATGACATTAACGGACAGTTGAACACTACGGATGTGGTCAGCGGTATGGATGCTGCTGCTGATGGTGTAGTTTGGTTCACTGTTGCTACTGGCGACCCTGCTCCAGATCCATTAACAGCAACGCCTTACTCTGATGCTGATATGTTACCTATAGATGACTGTACACAAGGTGCTTACACGCTTTATGCATTCTTACAGTGTGAGAAGGATGGTACAGCAAGCTTCGATCCTGTAGCTGCACCTGGTTTGTATGATGATGAGTGGATTCCTGCTGGTTCTATTGATGTAGCAGTTTATCCAGATATTACAGCAACGGTTTCACTTCCTGATCTTCCATTAGAGTGTCGAGTAGAGTTAACTCCAAGCTGTATGGACTTCTTAGTGGAAGCGACCTACACCGATACCGCATTCGGTACACAAGTAAGCCAGTCGATCGACGGTTTACCAACTGTAGAAAATACAGGTACCAGCTATATCTTCGATACAGATGAGATTTTCGCACCTGCTGCTTCTGTAGGTGAGGTGAGCTTTACCATTACCAATCTTGCTGCTCCTGCTGATATGGGTACAACTTGTATTGCTATTGATGCTGGACCACAAGACTATAAGTGTTGTATTGCTGAGGCTGGATTCCCAAGCACTACACCAATTTGTCCTGATGTGTATGATGCGGACGGCAACTTAATGGAAAATGGTGAGCCAATGACGGTAACTGTTGTCGGATACGAAGACTTCAACTTATACTCTACCTACTTGATCGTTACCGATGATGCAGGTATGATCTATGAGGTGATCGACCTATCTGATGATTCGACTTGGCCAGCTACATTCACAAGTGTACCTGCGGCTACAGCATTGAACCAGAGTCCTACGCCTACAGTTCCTGTTGGTATCAACTCTTTGGCAACCTTCGAGTTTGCTTATGAGCACTGGACACTTGCACCTTACAACTTAGCAGCCAATTTCGGTCCTTGTGAAGATGGTAACCCAGGCTTAGACCTTCAGTTCTTCTCGTATAACGACTTCGACTTCAAGCAGCCAAGTCCACTACCACAATCAATGGATGGTGCTACGATGGTTACTGATGAACAAGCTGCGGGCAATGCTTACACCAGCGATATCGCTATGGTGGGTAGTGTAGATGATATCTGTCACGACTTGTCTATTGCAGCAAGTGAGTATGTTCCTGCACCGATCACCTTTATCGGTATGGGTCCAAATACCATAGAAGGTACTGCGGGTGGTCTTTCTCCATTCTACTACAACACACATGAGATCAACATCTGTGGTGGTACACAACCTTACGACTACACTTGGGAGGAAACAGGTTATGTACGTCATTCAGTAGCAGGTCCAGGTCAGATCAAAATCTTATATGCGGATGATGCGGAATGGTCAGTTACCGTAACAGATGCGAATAACTGCTCTGGTGGTAACCTCATCTTCAGTAATGATGACATGAATGGTAATGGTGATATGGACTTCATCTTGGATATTGAATCTTACAACATCACAGGTGACAATCCATTCACGGGTACTGCTGAAGGAGCAATTGATATCACTGTAACAGGCGGTGATCCTGATTGTGGTGGTGTTTATACCTACGAATGGTCCGGACCACCTTCTTGGGATGGTACAGGACAAGGCTCTGCAAGTATCTCTAACTGTCCAAGTGGCTGGTATGAGTGTACTGTAACAGACTGTTCAGGTCAAACTACAAGCGGCTGGTACTGGGTAACCAGAGCTGTACCAGGCGGACGTTCTAAGATGACGCAAGAAGCGATCGTTACAGCAAGTCCTAACCCATTTGCTGATGTTTCTAAAGTGAGCTTTAGCGTAGCAACTACTGAGCAAGTGAACTTGATGTTATACAGTGTGAATGGTCAGCAAGTTGCTAGCCTATTCAACGGCAAAGCAGAAGCAGGAAGTGTCTACGAAGTAGATATTTATGCGGATGGTTTAGCTGCCGGTGTTTACATGCTCAAGCTTACTGGTGAAAGCGGTTGGAGCAAGAACGAGCAAATCGTTGTTGCGAACTAGATCTATATAGGAGTATTGTATAGAGAGTGATTTCTATACGAGTTTTTGAGTTTAAAGCCCTTGTCGACTTCTGTCGGCAGGGGTTTTTTTATTTACTATAATGGCGCATGCCCGCCTGCGGCAGGTCACCGGGCTATCCATTCCAATTCCCCTGCTGTTCGCTGCTTCGCTGGCAGGCATAAAAATGGCTACCTCTGGGCCGCCTTTTTATGCCGCCGCTCAGTACGCTCCTTAGCAGGCTCATTTCCATTCCTATCCCTTGCGCACCGAACAGGAACTT
>JAHDGT010000009.1 GCA_020631675.1 Bacteroidota bacterium | reverse complement strand
GCTTTTTTTCGTTTTTTAAGGGCGCATACCCGCAATAAAAAGCTGCTTTTACTTCGCTGGAAAATAGGTTAGAGCAAATTCATGAATTTGCTCTACGGCAACGTATCGGGTATAAGAGAGCAGCAGCTTTTTACTGCGGGTACCGGGCTATCCGTTAAAATTCCCCCGCCATCTGCTGCTGTTTGGCAGGCGTACAAAGAGCTTCGCGAGGTCGCTTTCGTACGCCGCCAAACAGGGCGCATCTGTCCGGCTCATTACCACTCCTATCCCTTGCGCGAGATCATCCGTTCAGCAAAAAATCCACTTTTTCCAACAACCAAACCTTTTCATAAAAATTCAGGCTACTAGACATCTTTCTATCCAAGCGCTTCAACTTAGCTTTTGCTTGGCTTGATGTAAGTGGCTTACCAGCTTCGTACTGATTAAATGTGATCGGGTCTTCATAGACAATGCGTACCAATTGAGCCAGCGCATTAGTGAAAGTTCTAAAGGAATCGACTTTTGAAGTTGCTATCTTTTTTTGTGCCCGGAATAGACTCACGCTTAGCGCATTTAATAGGTCTTCCAATTCGTCTAATTCTTTACATTCAAAATGGCATTTCGCCATCATCAAACGCGTATTCACCTGTAGAAAAACATCTTTGAATTTCACCTCAGTCAGTATGTCTTTTACGTGTTGATATTTCTTTTGGTACAAATACACATTCGCCTTATTGAAATGGTATACCTCACTTTGAGAGACTTTTGGTAAGATTCGTTCTCTATGATCTTCTAAAAATGCTAATATCCAATCATACTTACCCAATCGTAGAGCGATGGTCGTCATATTTTTGATATGCGCTGCTTGTAATTTATTTTTCTGATAAATGATCCCACTGTTCAGTTGTAAGCCGTACAAAGCGAATAACTCTTCATAGTATGCTTCTCCCTCAAATATCTGTCGAGCACTGGTCAATAGGTAACTATAAATATTTCTGGTATCTTTTTGATATAAAATTGCTTCATGCAGCTGTATCTGTTCTTTAAGTGCTATATAGTGCGCTTTATTTGGGTCATTGAGTAACAAAAGAGCAGCATACCAAACTGCTACAGTTGGTGTTTCCAGATAAGGACTATCCTCAATAGCTATAAGCAGGGCATTCATGAAGGTATGGTCATAGGCGACTTGTACAATCTTGCTTCGATTCACCATGTGACAGAGGTGGGAGAGCTTACTGACAAGGTAATATTCATCTAAGGCATTAGATACCACTTGTAGGTTAACGTCTCCAATGCGTTGATCGTATAAAGACAAATACTCAGCATGAATATTTTCAATAGATAGTTTATTGTAATAATAATTGGTATTTTGAAAAGGATATGCATTGAGCTGCTTATGAAAAGTCTTTAGACTACTCTCATAATTTTTTTGTTGCTGCTGTTGGCGGTAGTGATCAATCAACATCAATTGCTTCTTTAGCGGATCACTTTTAAGTTGCTCCAGCACAATGAAATCCTCCAGTAGCTTAAATAATTTAGAGGCGATCTTTACAATGACCGGCTTCTTATAAGTTGTTTTCGGAAACAAAGACGTATGACAAGCCTCATAGCTTAGTCGTGAAGAGTCAAAATCCGGATAATAACGAGCGATGAATTCGAATAAACGTACTAGGTTTTCATTCTCGTTGTGATAAGGAGAATGAAGAAAGCGATTTGCTGCTTGCAGCTGATTTACTGAGAATGACCGTAAGAGTGATAGCAGCTTCGTATGCATCTTAAAAAAATAAACAAATGATAGAAGAAAGCACCCAGAGCTATTGGCGCATGCTTACCGCTTTTGTTTTGATCCTGTTTTGTTTTCCCAACAAAATACTTATCGGCGCGTGCGAAGCGGTGAATGGTATTCAAATTAGTCAATTTTCCTATAATGAAGATAGTGGAGAGCTGCTATTGGAGTTAATTTGGAATGCACCTGCCGACTATGAGGGCTATTATGACTTTATCGTCTACACCAATGTAAACACCTACGGCCCATATAGTACCGACCAGCCATTTATAGAGCAGAACTTCGCAGGACTATTTTTTGATGACCCTACTTTTATTGAGCTTGAGATAATCAGCATCTGTGAGGATGCGCCTTATCCAAGTAGCAGTATTTTGATCGACCTGAATGATCCTGAGTTGGATTTAAGCTGCCCCATTCCTTTTAACATCAATGTATTTGATTTTGAAGATCTGGTCACAGTAGTTTGGGACGGCCCTCCTTCTGAAAGCACTGTTACCTATACGCCAATAGAAGGGGATCCCGTGATAGGAACGACTGCATTTAATGAAATTCAATTGGTCGTAGAACCTCCTTTAAATGGCATAATAGAGGTGGAAAATCATTGCAGTGAAGGCACTAGCCCTACTTTAATGCAAGGCATAGGCGGTTATGAGGCTAATGGACCCATCGCCACCATTGATGATGTGGAAGGCATAGAGCCAGATGATTTAAGTACGCTATGCGACACCCTTTGTTTGGATTCGGGCATTTATGATAATGAATTGATTCAATTAGGAGATACCCTTAATGATATTATACTTGTTTCTGCTTTTTGCAGTACCTACTGCTCTACGATCATAGGCTTAGAAGATGAGCTTGAGAGGAATGTTATTTACAGGGTAAATAATCCATTTGAAGACAAATTGAATATTCAGCTGAATATAAACGAGAAAGCGAACATCTCCATTTCGCTATTTAACCAAAATGCTCAGCTTTTAAATAACGGGTTCATAGAAGAACAAGTGGCGTCAGGAATTCTGAATCGGGAAATACCCACAGGAGTCCTTGAAGCAGGCATTTACTTTTTAGTAGTACGGCTTGATGATCGACAATATGTACGTAAACTGGTGAAATTATAGGAAAAGATTCATTGCACAGCACACATGTGATTTAAGTACCCACGCAAGGGATTGCAGTGGTATGAGGTAGCCCCAAAAGCGACTGAGCGGCGGGCTGGCGGGGCGGCCCAGAGGTAGCCACCGCCAGCCCTGCCAGCGAAGCGTTTTTGGGGCTGCCGAATTTAACGGAAAGCCCGACCATGCAGTTAAGGCTTGCGCCTTTTAAGATAGGAGATTCGAGACTCGAGTACCGAGACTTCGTGCAGTACGCCGAATTTTAACTGCTTACTAGCGCAAGGCTTTATTGCATGGGTGCGCCCAAATAGAAAAAAATCAAAAAAATTGAAGAAAAAAATCACCTCCGATAAAGGAGTTCACAGGATTTTTTGAAAAAAGTGTAATCGCTGAGTAGTGAAAATGATGATCGGTGCTATAAAAGTGCTCAAAAACACGCCAAACACTTGATTTCGACCTAAGAATTTTTGCCCATAACTGTAATTGGGATGGCTCAATTACCCGCCTATACTTGCACTATAACAAACAAGAAAGTTATAGGCGGTATGCTGAAAAGCCTGTTTAAAAAATAGAGTAGGCATTATTCACAAGTTCAAGATCATGAGAAAGTTATTTGTTTTTAGTTTGCTGATCATCAGTCAATTTATTCATGCACAAATCGTACATAACGACTTACTACATGAAAGTGTGCTGGACGCACCTTTAAGCTTTACAGAAGAAGGTTTATTGGAAGTCAGCACTTCTACTACCTACGGGGGGTGTCAAATCACATTGCCGAGCACGGAGTTTTTAGAAATGGATTTATACGCATTGAGCATTACCGAAGCCGGACAGTCTATAGGCTGCACAGCCGAAGCCATTTTTGAAGATGGAAGCGCGGGTATACTAGGTGGCATAACAATCGCTAAAGGCGACGGCTTGTTCGGAAGTACAGCTGTTGAGTTATCTGCTGATTTTGACCCATTGGAGTGGATGGGTATTCCTACCAATACTTGTATCGAAATCGGGAATACGGACGAGCTAACGAGCGTGTCCGGTCCCTTGTATTTCGATGGCGATAGTTTGAAAATAGCAGCTGTTGGCGTAGATACTGGCTCAGAAGCAGTGGGAGAACAAGGTTTTTATTTTTATATCTCTTTTGAGGAAGCGGTAAGCTTAACGGATAATGCTGATAACAGCTATGAAGAAGTTAGTGAGTTGTATTTCGGTTTGTGCGAAGGACTCTCTATGGAAAGCTTGACCGAATTCACGATCATGAGCGATGGCTTGGATTATTTAATTGGTGATGAAGCGACTTTCGTACCTGAGGCTGAAGTATACAGCGTATCTCCAACTGTGGTTACTCCAGAAGATACGATCATCATTACAGGGAATAACTTTTGGTATGTGGGCGAGTTGATGTTAGGGGATATGCCTTTACAATATATTCCGATCACAAATGACACGATCAAGGCGGTGGTACCTTATGGCGCTACATCTAATACACTTGAATTGGGCGAGCTAAGCAGTGAAATGATCACAGTAATATACAGCTGCGAAGTGCCCGCTGATCTAAGTACACAGCAGCGCAAGTATTACGACTATACTGGCGACATCAAAGGAAAATTGAGCTTGGAATGGTCGCCCGTACCCAATGATATTTTTGGAGCAGTGATCTACCAAGTACAGTATAAACTGCAAGGCGATGCTGACTGGACGGAGCAAAGTGTTGACGTGACCACTTTTGAAATACTGGACATTGAACTCAAGCAAATAGTAGATTGGAGAGTATCAGCGATTTGTGCGGATGGAACAGCAGGGGAATGGTCGGCAGTACAAAGTACCGCTGTGACTTTTGACAATGAGATATACATTTATTCTGAAGCTTTAATGGAAGCGATCGGTACTTGTTCTTACGACACCAACTTATTCGAGCACCTGAACGCGCAAGACAATTTAGCGGCTGAAGATGTGATCTCTTTCGAGATAGATTTCATGAATGGGAGCGCGTTGACCGATGATGATGAAACCGGAGGAGGTAGTAATGTGACAGAAGATGGAGATTGTTTCTGCTCTCCGGTTATTTTAGAGCCTACTATTACAAGGATACCAGTTAGTAGGACTCGTACTTCTTACTATTACGACTATGTGAATAAGTGGAAAACCAAGCGCAAGCATACCAATTGGGTGTCTTATCGACATGGTGCGGCACAGTACAGAGCTGCGGGTGTATGGAGTAAAAATCAAGGCACTTGGATGTACAGTTTTACTGCTCAAGATGCGGAGGATATTCCATCTGCTGATTGTGAATCCAGAATGTTGATCAGATATGTATGCTTAGAGGGTAAATTGCCAGCGGATTGTGCCTGCGACAAAGAAGTATTGATAGATGGCACCATGTCTTCTAAAGTATCTGTGTCCGGCGTTTTAGGTACCCAACCAAGTTGGTATAAGGTATCTGCTCAAAATACGGGGGTAATTGTACATTATGATGATAATACTACAGACTATGAAATACTGGGAGGGTACTACAATGGTGTAGCGATCAACGCGGAAAAGAATTGGAATCCAACAGCCTTTACGAACTTGGCGGAACTTGCAGGAAGTGTGGCGACTATGGTCTTTGCCGCAACAGGAGGCACCCCACCTACACCTGCTCAGATCAGTGATTTAGTAGCTCAAGCCGGAACAGCCATCATTACTCCTTTTGTGCTCTATTCTGGTCAACAAGGGTATGATGAGTCTGTCGCAGCAATAGATATCACGAAAACAATTTTCATCAGTCCGAATGAATTGAACGTGATCAAAGCAGTATCATTAGGTCAAATTCATGCGGAAGGCGATTCTAAAAAACCGGGCATTTGGTATGGCTATCCAAAGTACAGTACCTCTTATCACTTGGCAGCTATTTTCAACCCCACAAATACCAACCTCCCAAATGAATGCTGTATTGAAAAGTCCGCGGCTTATGTATGTGGGAGTGAAGGCTATGCTCCTTATAGTAAAGCAGATAGCAGGGCTTTGGTTGGCTCCATCTTAGGCGCGTACCAACCTTGGGATGGTACTGTACAAGTTGACGCACTGAACAATGTGATCATTACCTCTGAAGCAGGCTATGTGCATTCTTATGCGAGGTGTAGCCCAGTGATCAATGCGGGTGTGAATATAGGCTTGGTAGAAGTTGACCCGACTACGATTGATGATGACATTTATGACCCTGTTATTTTCGACCCTAATATCAATGAAAGTGTTTCGATCATTGAATGGATAGACCGTACCGACAATGAAGCCTACTTCTTAGTAGAACGTTCATTGGATCAGTGGACAGGCTACGAGATCATTGGCGAAGTGGAAGCGAATACCACTCATTTCATTGACGAGAATCCTGATCTTACACAAACCTACTACTATCGCGTTACCGCTATCAATGTAGATGAAGAAGCGAATGATAGTCCGCCTTCAAATGTCTTTATGATCACGGGCGACGAGTCGGAAGGTATCGGTGACGGTGAAGTGGGTACTGGACTAGGAGATGAAAATTCACCATTCTATAGTGGCGGACAACTATATCCCAATCCAGCCACACACCAGTTGCATCTATCCTTTGCTGATGAAATCATATCTCGAAACTTATCGCTTACGCTTATGGATATGCAAGGTAAGCTGGTCGCCAAACAGACGATCGAAGATGCGAGCACGAGTCTTTCTGTCGGTGAACTGCCCAGAGGCGTCTACTTCTTGAAAGTAAGTGATGAAAAGGGTGAAACGCACTTAGCAGAGAAAGTGATTTTACAGTAATGATCTTGTCCTTGTGAATCGTAGCTTCCCAAAAGCTACAAACGCCGCCTTCTGTAAAGAAGGTGGCGTTTTTTGTTGTAGGACGTCAGTACGAAGTCTTATGTCTTGTTAACTCAATTCCGCACACTATAATTCGGTGCCTCCTTCGTAATATGCACATCATGCGGGTGGCTCTCGCGTAAGCCCGCGCCCGTAATGCGAATGAACTGCGTATCATTGCGCAAGGTGTTGATGTCAGGCGTACCGCAATAGCCCATGCCCGAACGTATACCGCCCAGCAATTGGAATACCGTATCTTCTAATTTACCCTTATAGGCAACACGTCCTTCAATACCTTCTGGCACCAATTTGCGCGCATCGGCATCACCTTGGAAATAGCGGTCTTTACTTCCCTTCTTCATAGCAGCTAAAGAACCCATGCCGCGATAGACTTTGAACTTTCTACCTTGGTATAATTCCGTAGCACCCGGACTTTCTTCGCAACCTGCGAACATGCTTCCCATCATACAGCTGCTACCGCCCGCGGCAAGTGCCTTGATGATGTCACCAGAATATTTGATACCCCCATCAGCGATCACCGGAATACCATGAGGCTTGGCTGCTTCGGCACAATCGTAAATGGCGGTGATCTGAGGCACTCCTACCCCCGCTACTACACGTGTGGTACAGATAGAACCCGGACCAATACCCACTTTAACCGCATCAGCGCCTGCTTCGATCAAGGCTAAGGTAGCCGCCGCCGTAGCCACATTGCCACCGATCACTTGTAGGTCAGGGTATTTGATTTTAATGTTTTTAATAGATTCCAAAACGCCACGAGAATGCCCATGTGCCGTGTCTACTACGATCACATCCACATGCGCTGCCACTAAGGCGTCAATACGCTCCATGGCATCACCCGTTACGCCTACCGCCGCACCGCAAAGTAGCCGTCCGTTTTGATCTAAAGCAGCATTGGGGTATTGAATCGACTTTTCAATGTCTTTGATCGTGATCAAGCCTTTTAAGGTGCCAGACTCATCTACCAATGGCAGCTTCTCGATCTTGTGTTTCATCAAAATCGATTTGGCTTCCTCTAAAGTCGTACCTACTGCGCCCGTGATCAGATTCTCATTGGTCATTACCTCCTTGATCGGGCGGTTGTGATCGGTTTCAAAGCGCAGGTCGCGGTTGGTAATGATCCCAACCAGTTTTCCATCAATGGTAATAGGAACCCCGCTGATTTTGTACTTCGCCATCAAATTTTCCGCCTCGTATACAAAGTGATCCGGACCTAAGTGAATCGGATTGCTGATCACCACATTTTGCGAACGCTTCACCTTATCCACCTCATCGGCCTGCTGCTCAATGCTCATATTTTTATGCACGATGCCAATACCACCCTGACGGGCCATGGCAATGGCCATACGCGCCTCGGTAACGGTATCCATACCCGCACTTACTAAGGGAATATTCAAACGTATTTTGGGCGTGAGCCAAGTACTTAAATCGGCATCTTTAGGTAAAATCTCCGAATAGGCGGGCACGAGCAGAACGTCGTCAAACGTTAGCCCTTCTTGTACGATCTTGCGCATAATGCTTACTTGAGAGGAAGTGCGTAGAAAAAATTTAGCTGCAAAAATACACGATCGGGTACTGTCTTATGTTTTTTAAGGTATGAAGGAATTATGAAGTTTGAACAAGCGCTATCCCTTCACCATACCATACAACTTCAATTGAAAATACTGCTCAAATGCTTCTTGTATACTCAAGCCACTTTCTATTAAAAAATCAGGATTACTCAAGGCATTGAAAAACAGACGATCACTCAGCACCAAGAGCTTGGGTGATAGTGCTTGCAGTGCACCTTGTTCAATACCTTCTATATAGTATTGCTCCAGTAAGTGTTCGGTATAAGTGATAAAGCCACTGATTCGCTGCCAAGTAGCTGGATAATATTGCTTCAGATCACTCAAAAATAATTCACTGATCTTAGACAAATAACCTGACAATAGATCGATACTGCCTGTATAACGATCCAAAAACGCTAAATTTTTATCCGTTAATATATGCTCAAATTGCTGAATGCCTTCTAAATGCCTGCTCATGAGTAAGTCTACGATCTCATCTTTTGTTTTGAAGTATTTATAGATCGTAGCCTTGCTTTTGTCCAGATGTGCGGCCACATCATCCATCGTTATCCGCTTAATGCCGTGGGTCTGGAAATAGGGAAACAGCTCATCTGCCCAAGCATTGCGCTTTTCTTTGTTCTGGACTCTTATTTTCGTATCGATCGACTTCCTCCCCATGATCTTCAATTTCAAAAAGTAAACTATAATAACAAAAATAGTTTACTTTTTGAAAAATTGCGCTATCTTAGTGAAAACAATGAGAAAGTTTTAATAATCCGCTCATGAAAACGCATATTCTAAAATACTTGGCTGCCTTTACCGCCCCGGCCCTTGCCTTTGTTTCCTTCACACAAACAGGATTATGGTGCTATTGCCTACTTATTTACGCTTTCATATTAGTGCCACTCATTGAATTGGTACTACGCCCGGATGAGCACAATATGAGCCAGGCCGAAGAAGACATTGCCAAGAACGATCGCTTGTATGATTATCTATTGTACCTCATCGTACCTACGCAATTCGCCTTACTTTTTTACTATTTACACATCGTTAGCAGTACCAGCATGCCCCTCTTTGATTTAGTGGGCAAAACGATCAGCATGGGTATTCTTTGCGGAGTGCTGGGCATCAATGTGGCTCATGAGTTAGGTCACCGTCGCAAACGTTACGAGCAATGGATGGCAAAAGCCTTGCTCTTGAGCAGTTCCTATATGCACTTCTTCATAGAGCACAATCGGGGGCACCACAGAAACGTCTCTACGCATGAAGATCCCGCTTCTTCTCGTCGTGGTGAGATCCTCTATTTTTTCTGGATCCGTTCTGTGGTAGGTAGCTACTTTTCCGCTTGGCACTTAGAGGCACAACGCCTAAAAACGGTCGGAAAAAGTGTCCTTTCCTTCAGCAATGAAATGATCTGGTATCAAGTCATCCAATTGGCATTCATGGCTGGTATCTTTTTAGCATTCGGTGGCACGGGCTTGATCTATTTCTTGATCGTATCCGTCATCGGTTTTTTACTATTAGAAACCGTGAACTACATCGAGCACTACGGCTTACAACGCAAGCAAAACACAGAAGGCATCTACGAGCGTGTCCTACCTGTACACTCTTGGAACTCCAACCACGCCATCGGTCGCATTTTACTCTTCGAACTCAGTCGCCACAGTGATCACCACTACCGCGCCAGTCGCAAATACCAAGTCCTGCGTCACTTTGAAGATGCCCCACAAATGCCCACAGGCTATCCGGGTATGATGGTTCTATCGCTATTTCCGCCTGTTTGGTTTTATGTTATGCACCGCCACATAGACCGCTATAAGCAAGAGTACGCGGAATTGGCTTAAGCTATATTTATACTTTCTTCGGGCGCATACCCAATAAAAAAGGGGAGATGATCTTTACAAGATCATCTCCCCTTTTTTGTTGGGTACCGGGCTATCCGTTGCAATTCAGCCACTGTTCGCTGCTTCGCTGGCAGGGCTAAAAATGGCTACCTCTGGGCCGCCTTTTTAGCCCGCCGCTCAGGGCGCTCCTTAGTGGCTTCATTTCCACTACTATCCCTTGCGCATGCAAAATCAGTCGTAAGTCATAGTACCCACGGCGATCTTACTCGCATTCGGCTGATATAAATTAAAGTCCGTAATGGTCACATTACTATCCATGTTAAAATCGCCGAGAATGTACTGTAGGATGGCAGATGATTCTGTGATGTGATTATTCAGATCACTCACCAATCCGTCCCACTCATCCTCATCCGCATAGGCTACATTCAATGCGGTGATACTACCGGCACTTGAACCGCCTATGAACATCCAGTTGGTATCTACTTTAAGTTCTTCAGACTGTTCCACTATGTATCTCATAGCCGCATTCGCATCTTGTTGCGCTCGGTAAACCGCTCGCAACTGATCCGTAATAGATAATTGATTCCACCCTAATCTATAGCTCATGGTGGCGGCCACATAACCTCTTTTAGCAAATTCACGGCAGTCATTTCGCCAATTGCTTTTATTACCTCCAATAAACCCACCTCCATGAATCAGCAAAATGAAGGGTCTTTGCGCTAAATCTTCCACATCATCAGAAGGATAGTAAATGTCCATTTCTAAATCTGTAGCCACTCCTTCCCAATCAATGGCATTGCCATAGTTTTGATCAAAGAGAGAGTCCAGTTCTGATACACTGAAGTAGTTGGTATTGGTGAAGCGATCATCTTCAGTACAATACTGCGTATAAGCCGTATGTGAGCAAAGAAGTAAAAAAAAGACGAAGCAAGTTTTCGTTATTGATTGCATAGTAGGGGGAGTTATTGCTTGAGATTGTAACTCCTTGAATTTACTACTTTAAAGGCATAAAAAAAGGCTGTCTCTTAACGAGACAGCCTTTTCAATAAATAAATTGTTTATGTATAAAACAAACGTTGTTACTTCACTAAAGCGATTTTCTCAGTAGAAGTAGTAACCCCATTGTTCAATTCGATCAAGTAGTAACCGTCACCGAATTTACTTAAATCCAAGTCAGCTTGGTGTACACCAGCAGCCATAGTATTGTTTTGGCTGATCAAAGTACGACCCATCATATCGTAAACAACGATGGATACAGAAGCCTCAGCAGGTACTTCGTATTCTACCTTAACAGAATTACCAGTTACATTAGGTGCAACAGCGAAGCCACTGAAAGGTGTAGCAGCAGAAGACTCTCCCTCACTAACATTACCAGAAAGAGATAATAAGTTACCTACTTCTAATTGTGTACCATCATTGGCAACAGTATTAAAAGCCGTGTACTTAGCATTGATCTCTAATTCAACATCCGCATCAGGGTTAACCACATCGAAGCAGAACTGAGAAACGTCTACCCATTCAGTGCTAACCGTCGGGCATCCCGCATTAGGCATCATGAGTAAGATGGCGTAATTACCCTCACCTTTAGCATCTGTCTGCAAATAGTTAAAGCTGTTTTTATAAGGAGCCATAGCACCTTCGAAGGCACAGCTATTCGTTTCGCTGAAGTTAATAGCAGTAGATTGCGGGTTAGCTATCGCGTCCGCATTGTAGTTGAAGAAAACAGTGGCACTACCGAGCTCAAAGTCGATGTCTTGCGCTTTTACCTGAACATTAACACAATAGCTATCATCAGTTAATGTAGCATCCGAGAAGCGAACGTCCACGATACCTGCATAAATGTTAGTGCTGATCAGGAAAAACGCCGCCACTAACAAGTTGAGTGTGATTCTTTTCATTAGAAATGACATTTAGAATGTACGATTTGAGAAAATATAAAATTTGGCTGGTAGAGTGGTATAGCAAGTTACTTATTTAATACGTAGCTCACAAGCAAATGGTTACCATAAATCGAATATAAATTCCAATAAAGTGGTTTTTCGTTACCTTACCACTCATTTTAACCATGAGTATGTCTGATAGCACTTATACGATCGTCGGACTATTGTAACGGCATATGGTAAAACCTATACACACTCCTGATGTGAGCCATTGCGAATATGACACAGTTGCTCACTTTTAGCTGTCAGCTTTGTGACTAAAATAGGGTTCAAGGCTGTTGAATTACTATCTTTGCCAGTAGATGCATATTCCTATAGTCAATCATAGCAATAATCCATTACCTGCATATGCCACTTTAGGTGCTGCGGGTATGGACATTCGTGCGTTTTTAGAAGAACCGCTTACGGTCGCTCCATTTGAAAGGGTGCTGGTTCCCACTGGCATTCACATTGCCTTACCTATGGGCTATGAAGCGCAGTTACGCATGCGCAGCGGTATATCTTACCGACAAGGATTAATTATGCCTAACGCACCAGCTACTATTGATTGCGATTATCGAGGCGAGTTAAAGGTGATCGTTGCCAACATCAGTAATGAAGAGCAGATCATACAGCCGGGCGAGCGAATCGCTCAAATGGTCATCGCACGTTATGAACGCATTACATGGACAGAGACGGATTCATTAGATGAAACGGAGCGGGGTACAGGTGGTTTTGGCAGTACTGGTAAAAGCTAAGTTAGCGAACAACTACTTTAATTATCGGTTTACTGCTTATCTGCCCATTCAGCCCCATAATGCCCACCTAAGAAATCACATACCAATATGAATATAATAATCCCCATGGCCGGTCGCGGATCTCGTTTACGTCCGCATACCCTAACCGTGCCTAAACCCCTTGTGCCCATAGCAGGAAAACCAATTGTTCAACGCATCGTTGAAGAACTGGTTTCTGTCTGTAGTGAAGAAGTGGAGCACATTGGTTTCGTAATAGGAGATTTCGGAGATCAAGTAGAACAAGACTTGCTGGAGGTAGCAGCTCGCGCTGGTGCCGAAGGACATATTTTTCATCAAGATAAGCCTCTGGGTACCGCCCATGCTATACTTTGCGCGGAACGCATCATGAACAGTCCTTTGATCGTTGCCTTCGCGGATACACTGTTTAAAGCAGAACTAAGTGTCAATACAGAAGAAGACGGTTTGATATGGGTCAGTAAGGTAGAGGATCCGTCCAAGTTCGGTGTCGTAAAGTTGAACCAAGAAGGAATCATAACAGAATTCGTAGAAAAACCAGAGAGCTTCGTGTCTGACGAAGCGATCATTGGCATCTACTATTTCAAGGATGGCGAGTACTTGAAAAACGAGTTACAGTACTTGATCGACAATGAAATAGTTGAAAAAGGAGAGTACCAGTTGACTTCCGCTTTAGAGAACATGAAGCAGAAGGGAACGGCTTTCCGTACAGCTGCTGTAGAGGAGTGGTTGGACTGCGGCAATAAGGATGCTGTTGTACATACGAATAATAGAATTTTGGAGTTTTGTAAGGAGAGAGGAGAGAATCTGATAGCAGATAGCTCTAATCTGGTCAATACTACATTGGTTGAGCCTTGTTATATCGGAGAAAACGTAGTGATTCGAGACGCGATCATTGGTCCGCACGTATCAATAGGCGACAACACTTTAGTAGAAAGCTGCGTTATTAGTAATACGCTTATCCAACACAATAGTGAAGTGCGTCATCGAGTACTTAGCAACTCAATGATCGGTAGTCACGCTAAAGTCGGAGGGCGTCCTGATAATCTCAGTGTTGGCGACTATACGCATATCCAATAATCGATTTTACAAGTTTTATGAAGCGCATCCTTGACTGTTACCCCTTACAAGCTCCACTGAGAACCGAAAGGAGCATGCTGTCTGTACTTTGTTGCTTTATGGTTTTCGGGCTATTGATAGCAATGCCCAACCATGAGGTATACGGGCAAAAGAAAAAAAATAAGAACAAAGGAAGCAAAACGACTAATGCGAATAGCGGTGGTGCTAAGGCTAGTAAGTTGAGTTTACAAGATGACCAGCGAGTACAGCAGTTGCTTTTTGACGGTATTCTCGCTACTAGTAAAGACAATACAGAGGCCGCGGAAGCCGCCTACAAACAATGCTTGAAAATAGACCCTAACAATGATGGGGCTATGTATCAATTGGCTCAACTTTATTTTAAGGGAAACGAGAAGGAACAGGCACTCAACTATGCGCGAGATGCAGCCTCTATAGACCCGAACAATAAGTGGTATCAATTCTTGTACGCGGAAGTTTTAGCCGTAAATGGTCGCTATGATCAATCTGCTAAGGTATACGAGCAGTTGGTAGGCAAATACCCGAATAATTACGATTACTATTTTGATCTCAGTTATATGTATTTGCAGGCGGGGAATGTAGATGCCGCGATAAAAGCTTACGACCGTTTAGAAGAACGCACAGGGGTAATGGAAGAGGTTAGTCTACGTAAACAACGCTTATACATTCAGACGAACAAGCCGGATAAAGCCATAGCTGAAATGTCTAAGCTGGTGGATAGCGACCCTCGCAACCCTCGTCATTACCAGCGTTTGGCAGAGATGTACGAGGCGAATGGCAATATGAAAGAAGCGCAAGCCACCTACCTGAAAATGGTAGAAATAGACCCTGACAATCCGTATGCCCGTTTGGCGATGGCAGAGTACAAACGCTCTCAAGGGGATAGTGATGCTTACTTTAAAGAGTTAGAGGCTGCTTTCGCGATTCCTGATCTTCCGTTCCATAATAAAACAAAAGCGATCAGTAAAAATCTGGCCACTTTTGAAACCAATAAGGAGATTCAACCTAAAATCATTTCCTTACTCAAGCAATTAACAGAGGTGCATCCTAAGGAAGCATTGGGCCATTCTTTGTACGGCAATGCTTTGCTTGCCACAGGAGACCAAGCCAATGCCTTATCCGCATTAAAGAAAGCCGCGGATCTGGATAGTGATGACTTTGAGCTTTGGCGAAGAATTTTATGGCTACAGTATGAAACAAGTGATTACGACGGTTTGCTTGGCACGAGTGAGCGCATGATCGAGTTGTACCCGAACCAACCCTTGGGTTATTATTTCACTGGTATAGCTTATCACGAAAAGAAAGAGCATTCAAAAGCGGTTAAACCTTTGAAAAGGGCTGCTATGATCAATGTGTCTGATGCGCCTTTTTCCGCACAGATCCACTCTCTACTTGGTGAGGTGTACCACGTAATGAAAGAGCATGATAAATCAGATAGCAGCTATGACAAAGCATTGGGCTTTGATGAAAATAATGCTACTGTTTTAAACAACTATAGTTATTATCTCTCTTTGCGTTCTTCTAATTTGGACAAAGCCGCGGAAATGGCTGAAAAAGCCAATCAACTGGTGCCTAACAATGCTTCTTACCAAGATACTTTCGGCTGGGTGTTGTATCAGAAAGGTGATTATGCCGAAGCAAAAGAGTGGTTAGAAAAAGCCTTGAAAAACGGCGGGGAAAATAGTGTGACCGTAAATGACCATTATGGCGACGCACTCTATCAGTTGAATAATACAGAGGCCGCCATCAATGCTTGGCAAAAAGCACTGGATTTAAGTGATGGTAAGAAAAAGCGAATTAGTAGAAAGATCGCGGCTAAGAAAATTGTTGACTAAGCGCATATCCATATCATGATCGTTATTGATGACGTAATTGTAAGTCGAGAAGTAATAGAACAACAGTTCATTTGTGATCTGGATGCCTGTAAGGGCGCCTGTTGTGTAGGTGGTGATATGGGAGCCCCATTGGAAACCGAAGAACTGGAGATACTAGAAAACATACTGCCCGCAGTATGGCCGTATATGACAGAAAGCGGAAAAGATTGTGTTAGTAAGCAAGGTGTATATGTAGAGACACCTGATAGCGAATACGCGCATCATGCTACGCCTTGTCAAAAAGATGGCCCTTGTGCCTTTGTTAATTATGATGAAAAAGGGGTTGCGCTCTGCGCGATCCAGCAAGCCCATAATGAGGGTAAAGTTGACTGGGCTAAACCCATTTCCTGCCAGTTATATCCTATAAGGGTAAAGGAATACCCTACTTTTACCGCCTTAAATTACGACCGTTGGAAAATCTGTGACCCTGCTTGTGATCTAGGGAAAACGCATCAAACTCCTTTATACGAATTTTTAAAAGATGGATTGGTTCGTAAATTCGGACTCGAGTTTTACGAGCGATTAAAAGGTGCTGCTGATTTTACTGCTGGGCAGTCAAACGAGAAACACCCCAAAGAATAAAAAAAATAGCACTCTGCCCAGTCAATTTTAACTGAAAAACGCCTTTTTAGGCTTATCCTTCCAGTTTAGACTCTTAGTATGTGTACTTTTGTTGGTGCTCTATTAGCGAGATGGTCAAAGGAAACAGTTAACAGTGATGTTGCAACGCATCAAATCATATTTTTATCGTCGGCATTTAAAGCAGCGTATGCGTTCACATAGTGTATCACATGCGGTCTGGAATATGGACACAGCCAAGCGAGTTGGTATTTTGTTCATCGCGGATGATTTCGGACAAATGGATTTGATAGAAGAGTATGCTAATAAGCTGCGTGCTCAGAAAAAAGATGTTGAGATATTGGGTTACATGGCTACTGTGATCCAACAAAGCGAGGATGTCATACAACTTAATTTCCCTGTATTTTCAAAGAATGATGTGAATTGGTATGGTGTTCCGCGATCGGAAAACGTATTGAATTTCATGACAGAGGAGTTTGATATTTTGCTGAATGTTTATGTTCAGCCTTTACCAGCTTTAACCTACATCAGCACCTTCTCAAAAGCGAGCTATCGGGTTGGACCGTATATAGATGGTTTGACCCATTGTTACGATTTTATGGTTCAAACCAGCAAAAGTGAACAACAAAAAGTTAGTACCTCAGAACCTGAATCAAGTATAAGTGTAGCCTTTAGTAAAGAAGAACGCTTACAACTTTTAAAAGAGCTGGTAAAACAGTTCGAGTTCTATTTGGATTTAATTAAGGTGGATTGAATTTCTCTGTAGCGAATCGCTAAAAGATAGGGATCGGAATACAATAAGCTATGCAAAATAAAAAGCGCTTTACAGGAACAGGGGTTGCCCTGGTCACTCCGTTCACAGCAAAAGGAGCGGTTGATGAAGTAGGTTTAGAAGGTGCTTTACAGCATGTTCTAAAAGGAGGAATAGATTTTTTGGTCATGCTTGGTAGTACTGGTGAAGCCGCTACTCTAACAGAGGAAGAGAGCTATCGAATACTGGAACAGACCGTTGAGGTGGTAGCAGGTCGAGTACCAATTGTAGCCGGTTTCAGCGGGAATCACACACAAGCTTTGGTCAAGACCTTGGAACAGTATCATTTTAACGGCATAAGTGGTATTTTATCTTCGACGCCCAGCTATGTCAAGCCTGTGCAAAAAGGGGTTTTCGATCATTTTGACCGGGTGGCGCAGGCTTGTCCAGTTCCTATTATTTTGTACAATGTGCCTAGTAGGACCGCCTCTCACTTAGATGCGGAAACCGCCATTAGGCTGTCTGAAAAACATACGAATATCGTTGGTATTAAGGAGGCTTCCGGTAATATGGCGCAGAGCATGCGTTTGGTACAATTGAACCAACGGGAAGATTTCTCCTTTTTATCGGGAGATGATGAGACGACTTTACCGATGATCTCGTTTGGTTTTGACGGCTTGGTATCTGTTGTGGCGAATGCTTTCCCGGAGGCTACATGTGCGCTGGTCAATGCGGCCCGATCCGGAGAGATGGAGCGTGCTAGACAATTACACTATCAATTATTAGATGTTTTAGACCCTTTATTCGCTGAAGGAAATCCTGCGGGCATCAAGTCTGTTATGGAGTTATTGGGTATCTGTGGCTCAAGTTTGCGCTTGCCTTTGGTAAGTATTAGCGACTCATTGAAGACCGATCTGAAAAAACAGGTGGAACGTTTACAAGAAAGCTTGCGAAGCGCTAGCCTACTTACTTAAGTACCCGGACAAAAAAATCAATTTCAATTTCGGACGCGCAAGGGATAGGCGCGGTATGAGGTAGCCCCAAAAGCTATTGAGCGGCGGGCTGGCGGGGCGGCCCAGAGGTAGCCACCGCCAGCCCTGCCAGCGAAAAGCTTTTGGGGTTGCCGAATTTAGCAGATAGCCCGGTGCCCGCAGTGAAAGGCTGGCGCTTTCTTAGACCCGAGACATGAGACTTGAGACATGAGATTTTCTGTTCGACGTCGATTTTTCTTAGACACCTAAAGCCAGTTTTTATTGCGGGCATGCGCCATACTAAGCAAGCGGCATCCATAGTTTATTTTACGATTTCTTCTAAGCGCATGGATCTTGAGCCTTTGATCAAAATGAAGGCCTTTGGGGCGGCATTTTCTTGCAGCCATTGTTTTATCTCAGTGGTGCTGTTAAAACAAAGGGTATGTGATCTACCCTTCGCTTTTTTGAAGTGTTCACCGATGAGCAGTAGCTTACTGCCTTTTATTTCTTTGGCTTGCGCCAAAATATTCTTGTGCTCTTTATCTGTATGCTTTCCCAGTTCCATCATATCACCGAGGATGATGATTTTTTGATCCGCATTGATCTGCTCGAAATTAGACAAGGCGGCACTCATGCTGCTAGGATTGGCATTATAGGCATCGAGTAAAAAGACCTGCTCTCCTTTTCTAATGATCTCTGATCGATTATTGGAAGGTACATAAGCCTCAATAGCGGACTTGATCTTATCCGAGGAGATTTTGAAGTGGCTCCCTACTGCTACTGCCGCGGTGATATTATCTAAATTGTAGCTGCCAATGAGCTGGCTCTGAATGGTGATCGGCTTACCTTCTTTTTTGTTTTCCCAGTTTACTTTCAGAAAGGGATCCGCACTGATGGGCTGTACATTAGTGGAAAAGAAGCGTCCTTTACCATAGGTTTTTACGGTTTGGATGTAGTAGCCGTAATGTGCGATGTGCTTGTCATTCATATTCAAGAAGGACAGACCACCGATCTGTTCTACCAAATCCAGTAACTCTCCCTTTGCCTTCATGACGCCTTTTATATCTCCAAAACCCTCCAAGTGAGCTTTACCGATTCCGGTGATCAGTCCGTATTCAGGAAGTGCGATGCTGAACAATTGATTGATTTCACCAGGATGGTTAATACCCATTTCTATAATGGCGTATTGGGTATCTTTTTTTAACGATAGGAGCGTGAGTGGTACGCCGATATGGTTGTTGAAGTTGCCAGCCGTGGCTTGTGTTCTGTATTGGGTAGCTAAGATCCGGTGGATCAATTCTTTGGTGGTAGTTTTGCCATTACTGCCTGTGATGGCGATACATTTCAGCCCTTTGATCTGCTTACGATGGTATCTGGCGAGATCTTGAAGGCAAGTGAGTACATCATCGACAAGAATATATCGCTTATCTTTTTGATAAGCGGGGTCATCAATGACGGCATAGCTCGCTCCTTTCGCTAGTGCTTTATCCGCATAGTCATGGCCATTTCGCACTGCTTTCAGTGCGAAAAAAATCATTCCATCTTTGACCAATCGGCTATCGATACATACACCTTTTGCCTTTAAAAAAAGCGTGTGCAATTTTTCAATAGTCATGTGTGTTTGAGTTTGTCGCTTAAAAACTGGTATCTAGGGGGCATCGGTCTTGGTGTTAACGATTTGATGAATGGATTTATTCATTCATTAAGTACATAAACCGTTCAGATGGGATAGTCAACATCTCAAACTGAGCATAACAAGACTATTTTTATCTGAATATAACCAATAGATTAAGCACCGCTGCGAATATAATCAAAAAAATAATTATTAGCTAAAGTATATAGTCGCTTGATTTTTTGAATGTTATGAGTTTTGTGCAATTGGGTTGCAAAATAATGCTGTTAATATTCAACAAAACCCACTTTTTGTTTAAGAAGTGGTGGTTTTATTTCTTGTTCAACATTTCTTGAAGTTGATTGATTTGCTCTTGTAATTTGTCAATTTTATCTTCTAGGACTCTATTATTGTCTATCGTCATTTCATCAACGAAGATCGCATTGGCGATGGACATACCGAATATACCGCCAAAAAGTACGATCAACAAGAAATAAAAGCGGGTCAAACCGGACGCTACATTTGCGAGATTGTTCCCTTCGGTGATTTCCGTGGGGATTTCATTCCACCCCTCTACTGTGAACAATTGAAAAATGGTATAAGAGGCAATGATGGGGTCGCCGAAGCGTTCTTCATTCATATCGCCGAATAGATGGCAGCTAAGGATGCTGAGTATGAAATTCAGCCCGATCAATGCGATGATCACGAAGAAGGAGGCTTTGAAAGCACGCACGATCCCTTCTAATAATTGCTGCATATGCGGTATGAAAGAGATGAACCTGGCGATGCGAACAATACGAAGTAAGCGCAGTAATTGTATGAGCGAACTGGCGGGTATATCTATGTAGGAAGAAAGTAAAGAGGGTAGACTGGCGACCACAATTAGAAAGTCGAATTTATTCCAGCCGTCTTTGATGTAATCTTTCCAACCGTAATGGTATATCTTCACCAGTGCCTCTGCTAAGAAAAAGAGTGTGAAGATATGATCGAGGCTTAATAGATATGGGTCGTGCGCCATATCGGGAAAGGCCATAAAGAAAATGATGATGGCATTCAGCAGGATGGCTGAAAGGACGACACTTTCTCTTAAAAATATTTTCTTGAGCAGTTCTATCATTTGGTACTTCCTCACTTATTGACCCGCGAAATTAATCATAAACGGAGGATCTTTACTATACGAAGCGCTAGCGTACAACCGTTTTTTGAAAAGATGCTTCTATAGAAGTGGTTTCCGGATTTCAAAATCGCTTCGCAAAAGCTGGTCAACATAAATTATTTCGATGAAGAGCCCTCAAAATACAGCCACGGATGAATAGATCTTTACTGTTCGCTTCACGCTTTATGCGCATTGCACT
Organism: Bacteroidota bacterium; assembly: GCA_020631675.1. Taxonomy (GTDB): domain Bacteria; phylum Bacteroidota; class Bacteroidia; order Chitinophagales; family UBA2359; genus JAHDGT01. The sequence continues at coordinate 5,140 of JAHDGT010000009.1, read as the reverse complement.
AGTGGTCATATTGGGCTGTAGCAGCTACCTGACTTATGCCCAGTTAGGTGATACTACCACAGCAATGGCAGCTGGCGATAATAATATAGGAGAGGAAACTGCTCCGGTTTTAGTTGATGAAACTCTGGTAAGTAAACACTGGGAACTGTACGAGACGATGAATTTTAGAGGGGTAACAGATATACATCGCTCTTTGCGTTGGAGCTGGGGGGTACGTATAGGAGGAAGTTTCTCCCGAATTTTGAATTATAGACCCTATCCAGATACTTTGCGTTATCAAGCGGTCAATCATGAAGATGTTGTCTTCGGTGGTTTTATACAACGTCACTTAAGCACTCGCTTATCTGCTAAAGTCGAATTCTTATTGAATGGAAAGGGGGTGTCTTTTGCCAGCACGAACCAATGGAATGGCATACATACGTCAAAAGTGAACCGATATAAGGCCACTTACTCCTTGCGCTATATCGAGCTGCCGTTTTTGTTGAGTTGGAAGCTGGCTTTCAGACCATCAAAGTTAAGGACGGGGTCAAATCAGAAGTCGGATATCAATTACGCCTATACCCCAATGCATTCCTCAAAAAGCATTGCAGCTATGAGTAGCGTTAAAGAAAAGGCAGGTCTTTCTTTCTTCGGTGGCATGGCCCCTGCGCGTTTAATAGATTGTCAAAGAGTAACTCCGTATTTTGATGAATTTACGGGAGAGCTATTGATCATTGTCGAGGATCTTCGCACCGATGTTCTCAAGTGGGATGCGTCTTTTATCTTTGGGAGCTTGTTGTCTTTACCTGCCAAAGAAGGAGATATGATCCTATTCGATTTCCGATATGGCTTAGGATTAATGCAAGTAATGAAAGGCTATGAAAACACGCGTAATAGCAGTGTCTCCGTCATGGTAGGTTATCGTTTTTAACGTAGGAATAGTTAGAGGTGGTTTAAGGTTTTTCATCTGAACCGCTCTAAGTGCTTACGCAAATCATTCTCAACTGCTTTGAAAAAAGAAAAAAGACCGTTGATAGCGGTAAATACCCGTTTTTTATTGAAAGATAAATTGGAAGGTATCGGGCGTTTTACGGCAGAAACTTTATCTCGGATCACCAGGAATCATCCGGAATGTGATTTTCTGTTCTTGTTCGACCGTCCTTATGACGACTCATTTATCTTTTCTGACAACATCACGCCTATTGTGATTCATCCACCTGCGAGGCATCCTTTTTTGTGGTATGCTTGGTTCGAGTGGGGGGTAGCTCGGACGCTTAAAAAACATCAGCCGGATGTTTTCTTGTCAACAGATGGTTATTGCAGTTTGCGCACGGATGTGCCAACGGTATTGGTGGTTCACGACATTTCTTTTGAGCACTTTCCGGAGCAAGTTCCTTATTTGGTGCGCCATTACTATCAGCACTATACGCCTTTATTCTGTGCGCATGCGGAACGCATCGTTACGGTTTCTGACTATACAAGGAAAGACGTACAAAACGTTTATGGTATTGACCAAAGCAAAATCACAGTAGCCTACAATGGGGTGAATGAGATCTTTCAGCCCATGACCGAGGATAAAGCACAAGAGGTTCAGCAAAAACATGCGGAAGGGCATCCTTATTTTCTATTTGTCGGGGCGATCCACCCTAGAAAAAACTTAGCGAACACTTTACTGGCTTATGATGCTTTTAGAAAGCGAACGGATCAAGACATGCGTTTTGTGGTAGCAGGTCGAAAAGCATGGCAAAGCGAGGCCGCTTTTCAGGTATATCAGGAGATGGAATTCCAGAAGGAAGTTTTATTCTTAGGTCACTTGCCTCTTGAAGAACTGGCTAGTCTATATGCCGCAGCAGAAGCGCTCTGTTATATTTCTTTTTTTGAAGGCTTCGGGATTCCGATCATTGAAGCAATGCGTAGTGATACAGCTGTTATTACAGCTGATGTGAGTTCTATGCCCGAGGTGGCTGGTTCTGCTGCCTTGCTTTGCTCGCCAGATGATGTTGAACAGATCAGTTCGGCAATGTGGCGGATAAGGTATGAGAAAGGGTTGAAAGAAGATTTAATAGTAAAAGGTAGACTACAGCAGTCGAAGTTCAACTGGGACCTGACCGCGGAACGTCTTTGGGAGCAATTGAGTCCGTGGGTGCATTAATAACAACTTCCTTAAAACTATTCGTATTCATTTTCGGTGAAGCCAGCATATCATTTTGAAGCGGCCAGACCATTTTAAAAGTAGTTCCGCCAACACCATTTGCGGTATAGCTTATTTCGCCTTCGTGTCTTTCGGCGATCAATTTACATACAGATAAACCAATACCACTACCATTATATTTTTCTTGATCCACGTGTAAGCGTTGAAAAATCTGAAAAACCCGTTCTCCATATTGCGGGTCAATTCCAATGCCGTTATCAGCTACGGATAACTCCTGATATCCAGTATCTGAAATGCGAAAACTGACTATTACCTCAGCATTAAGATTGTCTTTTTTATACTTGATCGCATTATCTACTAAGTTCTGAAGCAAACGCTGAATGAGAATCTTATCTCCAAACAATTTCCCTTCTTCCGTGAAATCAATGCTCACGCTATCTTCAATGATCTCTTTTCTGAAACTACTCTTGATCACAGTAAGCAAATCTGCTAAAGACAAGGCCTCCAATTTCATTTCTCGTCTGCCCGTTCGGGAATAATATAGAATATCAGCAATATACTGACTCATGCTTTGCGCACCATCTCTAATGAAGCGCATGTATTCTTTTGCTTCTGAATCATCTGACTGTATAAGCTTACGCTCTAACAATTGAGTGAAACTATTGATGGCACGAAGCGGCTGTTGAAGGTCGTGAGAAACCACATAGGCAAAATGCTCTAGCTCCTTATTGACCTTAGTAAGGTGAGCGGATTTTTCCTCTAATCGCAATGCACTTTCTCTTTCTTTACTCATATCACTATGAATACCCAATGAGCCTATAACAGTACCGAAATAGTCATATACAGGTGTGCCGTTAATGCGTATCCATTTTTCAACTTTTGACTTAGTTTGAATGGGCAACATATGAACACCCGACTCACCATTTTTGCGCTTAGCAGCAATGCTGGAAGTGTCGTATTTTTCTTTTAAATCCTCAGGAATGAACAAACTGGCCGCATTCCTTCCTTTGACCTCACTCAAGGAGTAACCGGTCATGTCTAAAAATGCTTTATTTGCTGAAACGATTTGCTCCTGATTGTCAACATATAAAATGCCATCATTGATCTGCTCGAACAACATAGAATAACTCTGCTGAACCGCCCAATTTAACTGTTTAGAACGCATTAAATAATGAATAACTGTCCCGAAGGTTATTCCCATCATCGACGCTCCGACAAAAAAATAAAAGCGATTGGAAACATCCGGAGATAAGTAGAGCAATAAACTTACCGTACAAACCATAAGCACTTGACACATCCAATTATATATCGGGCTGTTCGCATGAATCGCAACAAGTGGTAATAAAGAATAACCTAAGAAAAAGTAAGGGTCAAAATTGCTGGAGTAATAACAAATGATTTGTAATAGAGAAAAACTAACTATGCAAGAATGCATAATAAGGCGACGCTTTGATGAAGCTAGCGGTTTTAAAATACTCAGTAGAAAGGACGAGACTAAACATAAGAGCGTAAAAAAAACGCACCATCCCCAAGGCAGAGGCAATTTCAATATAAACCCGCCTAGAATCAATATAAGTATAGACGCAATGAAGAATACCCAAGCAAAAAGAGGATAACTTGGCAACTCATCATCCACCAAATAAACTGAGGGTTTTATATTTATATAGTCAAATGGATTCAAAATTGTATATTCTAAGCGAGAACATGTCTAAGGGCGCATTTAGGATTTCAACCATTTTATGGCACTTCATTTTCAAGAGCCCAAATCTCACCCTATTCGCATATTAAACCAAATTGGCAATACTTGTAAGCTTAAGGATACAATTGCTAGTAATATTTTAAAAGCAAATAACTGCCAATTGTCATGCCTAATTTGCCTTTGTTAATGAAAGCTTGAATATTTTCACTTCTGATTTATACCTTTAGGTACATCTTTAGTAACTATTTAGGTAAGTCCGCTAACGACCCGTTCAACCATACATATACTTGTTATGAGAGCCATTCTGATCTTTGTTTCCACTATACTACTCCTTCCTTTCGCTGTGAACGCACAAGAGACAGGAAAGATGCGCATGTACGATACTTTTCTAAGTACCCGACTGATCAATGCACATACCAATGAGACCGTTGAAAAACGCCATCTGGATATACGCATCACGCACCGCTTCGATGATGTGGGCGGTGTAGCTGGTGGTATCGACAACCTCTACGGTTTAGATAATGTAACCGATATACGTATTGGCTTAGAATACGGCTTAACAGATGCCCTGACCTTAGGCTTCGGAAGAAGTAAAGGTGTTGCTGGTGGCGGACCTACAAAATTGCTGGACGGCTTTGCTAAGTTTCGCTTGCTAAAACAAAGTGCGAAAGAAAGCAGTGTTAATATGCCCTTATCTCTTACCCTCTTTGCGAATACGGCATATAGTACACAAGCGGCAGATACGATAAACCTCACCTCGCCAGCCTCTTTTAGAAAAGGCAGTCACCGATTATCTTATGATTTCCAATTGATCATCGCACGGAAATTCTCTGATCGCTTCTCTATTCAGCTCATGCCGAACTACCTACATAGAAACTTGGTAGAGTTCGGTGATGAGAACGGTATCTTTTCTTTAGGTGTCGCAGGACGAATAGCTATTGCCAAGCACTATGCGATCATATTCGACTATTATCAGCTGTTTTCTAATTACCGGAGTGATATTAATGCAGCAGATGAAAGCGTTCGGAAATTTTATATGCCTTTAGGGATTGGCTTAGAAATCAAAACAGGAGGGCACGTATTCCACCTGAACTTCTCTAACTCAAGAGGGATCCTTGAAAATCAATACATCCCTTACACCAATAAGAACTGGTTAGATGGCGGCTTCCGTTTAGGTTTTAATATTTCTAGACCTGTTAAAATATAGTAGGTACTTGGACAAAAGTAAGCGTATAGCTCATGGCGTAGCTATTTGAGTTGTAGCCAAGGCATGAAAAACGAGGTATAGCAGCGCTAAATGAGGCTTTTCA
>JAHDGT010000008.1:21342-26255 GCA_020631675.1 Bacteroidota bacterium | reverse complement strand
CTGCCAGCGAAGCAGCGAACAGCCGGGGAATTGCAACGGATAGCCCGGTGACCGCAGTGAAAGCTTGCGCTTTATTAGACCCGAGACATGAGACTCGAGACATTAGATTATCTGCTCGACACCAATCTATCAATAGAAAAAAAGCAAGCTTTTATTGCGGGCATGCGCCCTAATGAAGAACCATAAAAAAGATTGATCATGATCGCTACGAGTGCTCCTAATTTGGAGTTGATTTTACAGGATCCGAATTTATCTCCTGCTTTGCGGAAGATCGCGGAGAAGGTGCAGGCGGAAGAGCGCATTAGCTTTGAGGAAGGCGTGCTTTTGTACGAAGAGGCGGAGCTGGGCTATTTGGGTGCTTTGGCGAATTTTGTCAGAGAGCGCAAGCATGGGGACAAGACCTATTTTAATAGGAATTTCCATTTGGAGCCTACGAATTTATGTGTGTATACTTGTAAGTTTTGTTCGTATTCGCGCTTGATCAAGCAAAAGGATGAGGGTTGGACGTATACGATCGACGAGATGTTGGATCAGGTTAAGGCCTATGATGGTCAGCCAGTTACGGAGGTGCATATTGTAGGTGGGGTTTTACCGCATATGAATTTGCAGTTTTTTAAAGATCTGATCGGCAAGATAAAGGCACACAGACCTGAATTGCACATTAAGGCTTTTACGCCGGTGGAGTACTACTATATGTTCAAGAAGGCGAAGGTGAGTTATGAGGAGGGTTTCAGGCATTTGAAGGAGGCGGGTTTACAGAGTATGCCCGGTGGTGGTGCGGAGATTTTTGACGAGACGATCCGCGATATTATTTGTGGCGATAAGTGTACGAGTCAGCAATGGCTGGACATACATGAGACGGCGCATAATATGGGTATACCATCTAATTGTACGATGTTGTACGGGCATATTGAAAGCTATGCACATAGAGTGGATCATATGGAGCGCTTGCGCAGTTTACAGGACCGTACGGGTGGCTTCAATTGTTTTATTCCGTTGAAGTTCCGTTCTCAGAATAATGAGATGTCGTATTTGGGGGAAGTGGGGGTGACAGATGACTTGCGCAATTATGCGATCGCTCGTATTTACATGGACAATATCGCACACGTGAAGGCATACTGGCCGATGATCAGTCAGACGACGGCTCAATTGTCTTTGGCTTTTGGGGTAGATGACTTGGACGGTACGATCAATGATACGACCAAGATCTACTCTATGGCGGGCTCTGAGGAGCAGAACCCTGCTTTAAGTACCTATGATTTAGTACAGATGGTGCGCTCAGTAGGTAGAAAGCCTATTGAAAGGGGGACTACTTATGAAATCATCAATGATTACTCGGAAAAAGACCCACCGAAGCCACAGGGTTTTATGGAGTTACCCGTCATTAATAATTAGACCATTTTGATTCAAGAACTATATACACTCCGTCATGGTCAGACGGACTACAATAAGCAAGGTATTGTTCAAGGGAGAGGCGTAAATTCCTCTATCAATGAAAGGGGGCAGCAACAAGCAGCGGCTTTTCATGCTCACTATCGTCATCTAGATTTTGATGCTATCTATGTTTCTGAGTTGGTGCGCACCCATCAGACCGTTGCACCTTTTGTGGAGCAAGATGGATATGCGCTTATTGCTACACCAAATTTAGATGAAATAGGTTGGGGTATACATGAGGGCAAGCGTCCGACTCCTGAAAACAGGCAAGAGTATAAAGATGTGGTAACTGCTTGGACCGGCGGTGACCTAACAGCGACGATACCCGGTGGAGAGTCTCCTTTGGTGGTAGCTGATCGCTTAAAGCTTTTTTTAGCAGAGTTGCATCAAACGGATCATAAGCGGGTATTGCTTTGTACACATGGAAGGACCTCTCGTGTTTTGTTTTGCTTGTTAATGGGTTTGCCTTTGCAACAAATGCAGCAGTTTAACCACCACAATACTGGCTTTAGCAAGTTCGTGCCGGGAGATAATGGTTTGTACAGGGCGGAGTTCTTGAATAATATCGATCATTTAGAAGCTTCTGTTTAAGCTATGGGGAATATCAAAGTATCTGCGGTTAGCTATCTTAATACGAAGCCCTTTTTACTTGGCTTGGAGATGAGTGGCTTGATCAATGAGATAGACCTGAGTTTGGAAATACCCTCTAAAACTGCTGAAAAGTTATTGCGAAAAGAGGTGGACCTTGGTTTAGTACCTGTGGGTATTTTGCCTCGGCTGAATGGTCAGTATCAAATCATTAGTGATTACTGCATCGGGGCGGATGGTGATGTGGCTACGGTAAGTTTATTCAGTGAAGTACCTTTAGAAGAGATCGAGTATGTTTTATTAGATCACCACTCTTGTACTTCAATTCGCTTGGTACAAGTATTATTTAAAGAGTACTGGAAGAAATCACCCCAATTCATTTCTGCGGAAGAAGGATATATCAATCAAATAAAAGGGACTACTGCTGGTGTAGTAATTGGTGATCGCGCAGCACGATTAAAAGGAAAGTTAGCTTTTGAATATGACTTAGCTGGAGAATGGAAAAAATTCACGGCTTTGCCTTTCACCTTCGCTGCTTGGGTGAGCACCTCTCCTATTGAAACTGGTTTCGTGAATCGCTTAAATGCTGCCTTTGCACTAGGCATGCAACATGTCAGCAGTATTGTAGGTGAGTATCAAAAAAAATTCCCGAGTGATTTTGATGTACATCGTTATTTGACACACTATATCAAATATGATTTCGGAGAAGGCAATCAAAAAGCCTTACAATTATTCTTGAAATATATTGAAAGTATTGAGTTGACCTACGTCACTTATTGAAGTAGTTTAGAAATAGACATAAAAAAAGTAGGTGGGCCGTTAAAAACGACCAAGCACCTACTTCAAATCACTACACTCAACTCTATTGTTTATACGGACATTTAAATTTAGGTCACCCCTTCCATAAAAAAAAGTGTTTTTATTCTTTTTTCGCTGTTTTTTCGCTGTTTAAACATTATCTGTTGCAGGTATATCGATTTATAGTAAGCTATAACTAGTATTCCATTTGATTTTAACATTCCTTCACAATAAGGACAAAAAACCGTTAACACGGAAGTTGTTTTCACAACAAAGCCTAGCATAATACATCCTATCAATCTTAGCAGATGATTTATGTACTTTTGTAGTCTCATTTTTGAGTCACTATGATGCTACAAATAAGCAAAGTAATTGCCCAAGCAGCCGATAGTCTTTCTAGTACTGCGCCTGCAACTGCCACTTTAGAGGAAGGTACCCGCCCTCCTTTCGATAATCTCCGTGATAGCTTTAGTAGAAGTACAGACAAAGCCACCAGTGAACTCTCTGGTTATACGACTACGGTTTGGGAAATGATCCCTAGTATAATCATCTCCATTCTAGTGTTGATCCTGACTTATATTTTGATGCGTGGGATCACTAATTACCTGAACCGCGCCCTTGATCGCTTCTCTAATAATATCGCTGTCAATCGCACTTTAACTGGTTTTGCAGGGATCATCGTAGCTATTATTGGTATCTCCATCGCTTTAAGTGTATTGCACTTGGACAAAGCGGTTTCTTCTGTTTTAGCAGGTGCGGGTTTGATCGGTTTAGCATTGGGTTTCGCTTTTCAGGATATTACCGTGAATTTGATATCCGGGGTGATCATTGCTTTTAAGACACCTTTTAAGATCAACGACCTGGTGGAGAGTAATGGTTATTTCGGTCGCATCAAAGAGATGAATTTCCGTTCTGTGATGTTAGAGGATAGAAATGGACAATGGATCATTTTACCCAATAGAGCTGTTCTTCAAGAACCGATCATTAATTACAGTCAACTTAAACGAAGAAGAATCACCATAGATTTAGGTTTAGCCTATGATACGAATCTGGAAGAAGCTCGAAAAGTGACCATTAAAGCTTTAGAAGAATTGGATGTAGTACCCGATCAGCACATTGAATTTTTCTATACGGAATTCGGGGATAGCTCTATTAATGCGTCGGTTCGTTATTGGTTGAATGCCGTACAACAAGATGATTTTTTGCATGCGCAAAGCGAGACCATTATCGCAATACAAAAATGCTATAAAGAACATGGTATAGAGATACCATTCCCGATACGTACCATTATTAGCAACAAGACATAAGACTTCGTGCTGACGCTGAAGTATTTACATAAGCAACACTATTCATTGGGTTACTTTTGTACAAGTTCTTATAGAGAGGTAGTTTAAAGTTAATTTATACGCACATACCCAATGACGCAAATCAAAAAGAGCACCCTAGAATTTCTAAAAGATCTCCAGATCAATAACAATAGAGATTGGTTCAAGGCGAATGAAGCGACTTACAAAGCCGCCAAGGAGAATGTGACTGTCTTTTTGGAAGACATGCAGGGCTTATTGAATCAGCACGATCATATTGAGAAGAAAAAGCTGTATCGCATCTTTAGAGATGTTAGGTTCTCAAAAGACAAGTCGCCCTACAAAGGCTATTTTGGCGGGTATTTTGGTCGTGCCGGAGCGGCCCGAAGAGGTGGATACTTTTTTAGCCTAGAACCGGGCGGGCAGACGAAATTCGGTGGTGGTTTTGGTGCGCCTAACAAAGAGGATCTTTTACGTATCCGGCAAGAAATAGAAATGGATGGGGATCGCTTGAGATCGATACTGGAATCAGACCCTTTCAAAAGTACTTTTAATGAATTGCTGGGGCATGGGGTGAAAACTGCTCCTCGTGGCTTTGATGCCGCTCACCCACATATTGATCTGATACGTAAGAAAGCATTTTATGCGTATCGGTTCTTTAGTGACAAAGAAGTTTGTTCGTCCGAGTTCATCCATATAGCACATGAAAGCTTTCAAGCGCTTCGTCCTTACTTTGATTATATGTCGGAAGTATTGACGACCGACATTAATGGAGAATCCATTATTTAA
>JAHDGT010000008.1:0-21242 GCA_020631675.1 Bacteroidota bacterium | reverse complement strand
ATTTTGAATTTACTGATCCGCTTTACATGATTGTCGACCATTTTAGTGCGGTGGTAGCTGGAGCTTTTTACTTGGCGTGCTAAGTTCGTCGCATCTTTCACTATGCCCAGTTTCACGCCTTTAGGAATGGGCAAGGTCGCTAAATAAGGCGTGGTAGAGCTATCATTTTCAACAGGCCCGCTTATAGTAGCTATCAAACTATCACTTAAAGTGAACGTACTATCTTTGAAATAGCTGAAGTAGGTGAACATATCATGCCGATAATCACTTACTTGCTTTCTACTTTTCATCTTGGTAGAATCCACATAAGCCATGATTTGACGTGTACTCATCGTACGCTGGTTGCGCTTGAAAATCTTTTCGTCCGTCTTCTTCATCCCGAAACCCGACAGATCGAACACCATTTCATACTCTCCGAAATTAGTGCGTTGGAATTCGTGACGCGCTCTGGCATCCGTCTTTGAGTTCAATTCTTCATAGCGAGAACCATTGAATAGTCTAAACACCAAAGAACTGTCAATATCACTGGTGAACATCTCTCCTTTTTCCGCGATCAAGACATTGGTATTTCCTTGGTTAGCAGTGTGGTCATGAATTTTGATATCGTAAACCGTTCTACCATCCGGGTCTTTGCTGCCTACCCTGATCACATAGCCTTCTATACCACTATAAAAAACACCAGGTTTTATATTAAGGGCTGGTTTCTGATGCGTCACGGAGTATAATAGTGTACTCGATTTCAAATTGGCGATAGGCAGCACATAGTTCGCAAAGCCAAAGGCAACTCCGCTAATGAGCAATGCGCCTAAAATCATAGGTGCCATAAAACGCAATAAAGAAATACCAGAAGAACGCAATGCCACCAACTCATAATGCTCCCCTAAATTTCCGAAAGTCATGATCGAGGCGATCAAAACGCCTATCGGCAATGCCATGGGTACCATACTGGCGGATAAGTAAAACAATAGCTCTGCTATGATCGCCGTATCCAGCCCCTTACCTACCAGGTCGTCCACATACTTCCATAGAAACTGCATCACCAGCACGAATAGCGCAATGAAGAAGGTCACGAAGAACGGACCCACGAAGGAGCGGAATAGCAGTTTATCTATTTGTTTCAATGACCAGCTATTAAAGTATACTCGACAGAGACAAGAACATCTGTCTAACTATACAGACGTTCTTATCCTATCTTAAGTTGACTCAAAAGTAAGGATTCAATATAAAAATCAGAACTAGCAAATAGTCGTCCTGACGCAAACAACTAACAGTCAACCACTTAAGGAACAAATATCCTCCAAGACATTCTTTTTCTTGAATGATGAGCCTATTTTTTTGTCTTTGCACAAAGTCCGAAAGCACCCCATATTTGAAGTACATTCAAAAGGAAGATGACTTTGATTCGAAGCACTTTCTAACAAAGCATGGTTGTTGAGGTATTTTATATCTTACACGTAGGACAAGCGCGTAAAGCTTGTCCTGACGTGTTTATAAGGGGTATGTCGGCTAATGCACTATAATTCACGCCCTTATTAGAACACTGTGGGCTAACTAGTGTTGAAAGAGTACATAAATGCGCTAACTTAGTGTACTACATTTAACGGCCGCTGTGCCCCAACTCAATCACAATGACCAATAAGTTACACTTACTCTGTTTACTGATCCTTTCTTGCTCTATTCTTTCTGCTCAAACTTGGGAGCAGGTCAGTTCTCTTCCTGAAGATTTCAGAACGCATCACTCTTTTGGTTTTTCTTTAGATGGCATGGGCTATCTGGTAACAGGTGGCTCCAATGATGGTCCAAGGGACGATTTTTATCAGTATGATCCTTCTGCGGACACTTGGACACAGTTGACCGACTTTCCCGGCCCGGCCCGTGGTTATGCGATCGGGGATGTTTATGAGGGTAAAGCTTATTTAGGTTTTGGTTCTAGTGCGGATGCATATTTGGGAGATTTATGGGTTTACGATAATACCACTGACGAATGGACACAGTTAGCCGATTGTACCTGTGATGGAAGAAATCACCCTGCATTTGTTGCCCACCAAGGCAAGATTTTCATGGGTATGGGTAATAATGGTGGTGGTAACCAGAACGATTGGTGGATGTATGACATCCAAACTGATACCTGGGAAGAGCGTGCCGGTTTTCCTGGTTTACCAGTTCACCATCCATATATGTTCGCCATAGGTGATTATGTATATGCTGGCTTTGGTCATGGTAATGGCTTTATCTCTGACGAATGGTACCGCTATGACCCTGTCGCTGATGAGTGGACGCAAGTCGCCTCTATCCCTGATGAAGGAAGAGTAGCCGGTACGCAGTTTTCACACAATGGTAAGGGCTACGCTTTAAGTGGCGACAATGAAGACCACTCTTCTTTTGAAACGGGTCAATTTTGGGAATATGATGGTGAAATGGACACTTGGACGGAATTAACCCCTCACCCGAGCACTTCCAGATGGTCTCCTGCTTCTTTTGTAATTGATAATGAAGTGTACCTCATCAATGGAATGACCTTAGTAGTTGATGAATGGCTATATGTGGATGAAGTCTATAAATACGCTTTTGAAGAAACACCACAAACTCTTACTGTACAGCTTAAAACCTTCTTAGAAGGCACTTATGATCCCGCCTCAGGCGAAATGACCACCTATTTGCAAGATGATAACTTAATTCCTATCGAGCAGCCTTTCAATACTGCCCCTTGGGATTATGCAGGCACAGAAGCCGTTGGCAGTACAGCCGACATATGGGAGGATGTAGTAGACTGGGCATTAGTGGAAATGCGTTCTTTTGATAATCCTGATTCTATTGTCGCTCAGAAAGCGGGCTTTTTATTAAAAGACGGGCGAATCGTTGAAGCCAATAATACCGTAGATGGCTTGTCTTTTGATCTCTTTACCAATGAGACTTACTATGCCGTAGTTAGAGTACGCGGACATCTAAGCATTATGACGGAAAGTCCTTTGACTGTACCTAGTGCGGCTTATTACGACTTCAGCACCGACCAATGGCAAGCTAAATCAGATGGTGTCACCCCTCAATTGGCAGATATGTCTGATTCTGGCGTATTCGGTATGAAAGCAGGTGATATTGATGGTGAAGGCACCATTACTGTGACTGACTTGAACCTGTATATAGCAGCTTCTTCAGCTGTTTTACAATATAACGATAGCGATATCAACAAAGACAAAAATGTAACCGTAGCTGATTTCAATTGGTACTTACCCAACACCAGTGCCATTGCGATCGAGGAGGTCCGCTACTAGATAGCAATTCCCCCCGAGCTGCCCAACATCAAAACCTATTATGATCAACAAAATCAAACTGATCTGTTGCTGCACCCTTGCCTTGTGCTGTACATTTTTAAATGCGCAAGACTGGGAAGAGGTAAACGCTCCTCCTAGTAGTTTCAGAACAGATCACAGCTTCGGCTTTTCATTAGATGGCTTAGGATATTTGGTAACAGGTGGCTCGGAGACCGGACCACGCGATGATTTCTATCAATTTGATCCCGCTACAGAAGAATGGACGCAATTAGATGATTTCCCAGGTCCTGCCCGTGGTTATGCGATCGGTGATGTGTATGATGGCAAAGCCTATTTAGGATTTGGCTCAAGTCCGGACGATTTCTTAGATGATCTTTGGGTCTATGATAATAGCTCAGAAGAATGGACACAATTAGCAGATTGTGCCTGTCAAGGTCGTAACCACCCCGCTTTTGTTGCCCACCAAGGCAAGATTTTCATGGGCATGGGTAACAACTGGAATGGCAATCTGAATGATTGGTGGATGTACGACATCCAAACCAACACTTGGGAAGAGCGCGCTGATTTCCCCAGTCTGCCCCGCCATCATCCTTATATGTTCGCCATTGGTGACTATGTATATGCTGGCTTCGGGCATGGCGATGACTTCATTTCAGATGAATGGTACCAATATGATCCCGCTACGGATGAATGGACGCAGGTAGCTTCTATTCCAGGCGAAGGACGTGTTGCGGGCACACAGTTCTCCTTCAATGGCAAAGGCTATGTGCTCAGTGGAGATAATGAAGATCACTCTTCTTTTGATACGGGTGAGTTCTGGGTGTATTATGCGAATTACGATTTCTGGGAAGAATTAGAATCCCACCCCAGCACCTCTCGTTGGTCGCCCGCCTCTTTTATTATTGAGGGGGAAGTCTATCTGATCAATGGCATGACCCTAGTGGGCGAAGATTGGGTATATGTGGATGAGGTTTACAAATACCCACTCGTTGCAGATACCCCACCTACTCAGATCACCGAAGTTGAAGCCAGCTTAGACCTGAATATTAGTCCTAATCCCTTCCAAGAAGTACTACATATCAGCACTGGCCAGCCCATCGAAACACCTCTTGCGATCAAGGTCTATGATTTAAATGGTCGACTTGTTCACCAACAACAATTAAGTAGTGATCAACTGTCGTTAGCATTCCTTCCCAAGGGGGCTTATCAAGTTGAAATACAGCAAAACGATCAAATCGCTCGCCAATTGATCACAAAGCAGTAATTTTAAGGGCGAATACTTGAAATGATACTGCATTATGGAAACCGTTACCAGCACTCAACAGACCCAAAACCCAAGCCAAGCAAGAGCATTAGAGAAAAGCAAGCCATTGGTGGTCAGCGCATCTGCTGAGCGTTTTATGAAACGATGTAACAATGGCTTACTGTTTCGATTGTTCATGTTGGTGAAATTACCACTGGCATTGATCGCAAGAGTTCGATTGGTGAATTTGAGTGCCCATGAGTGCCAAGTAGCCATTCCATTTCGCTGGATCAATCAGAATCCTTTCCGTTCCACCTATTTCGCCGCACTGAGTATGGCCGGAGAAATGTCGACCGGCTTATTAGGATTGACCGCACTCAATAGTGTGGATCATCCCATCTCTATTTTGGTGGTGGATATGCACTCCAATTTCGTTAAAAAAGCTACTGATGTGACGACCTTCACCTGTACGCAAGGTGCGGATTTCTTCCATGCGGTAGAACACACCATGCGCACGGGTGAAGCGGTTACTGTTACTGCCCATACCATCGGCAGAAATAAAAAAGGCGAAGAAGTATGCTCTTTTGATGTTACTTGGAGTTTGAAGAAGAAAAGTAAAAGAAGTTGAGATTTAAACTACCTCTCTATCAATAATCTGAACCAAACCTCTTCTTCCATTGTACTCGTAAAGCATGGGATATATTGATAAGATAAATACAGAGCTAAGACCTTTTGTTGATAAAGAATTAAACAAAACAGTATTAGATCTTTTTGCTGGTTGTGGTGGGCTCTCACTCGGCTTTGAAGCAGCGGGTTTTAAAACCATTGGCTTCGAAATGCTAAAAGATGCTTCCGCCTCTTACAATACCAATCTTATTGGCGAATGCTTTGAGCAGGAACTTACTACCGAAACGCATTACCCTGCTGCGGATATTATCATAGGTGGCCCTCCTTGCCAACCATTTAGTGTTGGCGGAAAGCAACTTGGCCTGAAAGATTCAAGAGATGGTTTTCCAATTTTCATAGCTGCTGTTGAACAAGTAAAGCCCGATATTTTTCTTTTTGAAAATGTACGAGGACTACTCTATAAAAACAAATGGTACTTACAGGAAATAATTAATCACCTTCAGTCTTTAGGATATTTTATCAAATTCAGTTTATTGAACGCAAAAAATTACGGTGTTCCTCAGAATAGAGAAAGAGTGATTGTTGTTGGTGCGAAAAGAAATATTAATCTTCCTAGTAAAAAAAGTAAGTTGGTAACCGCAGGGGAAGCCATAAATGATTTATTAAACAGTATTCCTGAAAATGCAAAGTTTCTTACTCCTAGTATGGACAAGTACATTGCAAAATATGAAAAAGCGTCTCATTGTGTTAATCCAAGAGACCTGCATCTAAATAAACCAGCACGTACCCTAACGTGCAGGAACCTTGCAGGAGCAACAGGAGATATGCAAAGAGTAAAATTAGAAGATGGTAGACGGAGAAGATTAAGTTGTAAAGAAGCGGCTCGCTTGCAAAGTTTTCCTGATTGGTTTGAATTCCAAGGAAATGAAACGAGTATTTACAATCAAATAGGAAATGCTGTTGCTCCCTATTTCGCATTATCTTTGGCAAGAGAAATAAAGAAATATTATACGGATGGTGATTTATATGAAACAATTCACCGCGATGAAAACAATCAACTCCTTTTATTCAATGAACCGAAAAAATTACATTGACGAATCAAAAAGTAAAACTTTCGCATCAAAAACAAGTGAGGTAAAAGAACTGATTCAAAATACGCTATTCATTCTTGATACTTTCGGGATACCGGTTGTTAATACTCCAAGAAGGTTAGAAAGAATGGCTATGGCATTCTTAGCTGTTGCTAGTGTGAATACATCCTCTGGATTTTCTAATATTATGGATGCTGGTGAAGTCAAAAGTGCTTTAAAAACTCGCGATATCATCCACTATATCAATACGCATTTCCAAGAGAACAGTTAGTAGAGGATCCTATGATGATATAAGAAGAAAAGACCTCAAATTATTAGTAACTGCTGGGGTTGTACTTCGTTCAAATCCTAATTCTGCTACAAATGACTCTACAAGAGGGTACGTCCTAAACCCTACTTATTCCAAATTAATACGAACATTTGGCAGTGATAATTGGAAACAACACATACAATCAGAACTCAAGGAAGCGATAAAATTATCAGATAAATTACTCAGGGAAAGGAATCTTAATAAAATACCTGTCCGACTATCACCAAATGCAAAACTTGACTTAACCATCGGTGAACATAATCAGTTGCAAAAGCAAATCATTGAAGAATTCTTACCGAGATACGGTTATGGTGCTGAAGTATTGTATATTGGAGACACCTCTGATAAATACTTGTTCATACAAAAAGAACGTTTACTACAACTCCGTTTCTTTGAAATCGGACATGAAGAACTTCCCGATATCATAGCCTATTCAAAAGAGAAGAATTGGTTGTACTTAATAGAAGCTGTTCATAGTTCAGGTGCTATTGACGAAATACGCTTAATGCAGTTAGCTTCATTAACAAAACAATGTACTGCTGATATTATTTACGTGACCGCTTTTCTTAATAGAAAAACGTTCCGTAAGTTCATTCAAGACATAGCTTGGGAAACCGAAGTATGGATAGCGGACTCTCCCGATCATCTTATTCATTTTAATGGTGATAAATTCTTGGGGCCATATGGTTAACTTTGTTGAGCACAAGGGATAGCAGTGGTATGAGGTAAGCCCAAAGGCTATTGAACGGCGGGCTACAAAGGCGGCCCAGAGGTAGCCATTTGTAGCCCTGCCAGTGAAAAGCCTTTGGGCTTGCCGAATTTAACGGATAGCCCGGTACCCGCAGTGAAAGCTTGCGCTTTCTTAGACTCGAGAAATGAGACTCGAGTAGAGAGACTTCGTGCTGTATGCCAATTCTTCTACTTGCTTACGCAAGTTTTTATTGCGGGTATGTGCCACTCAAATCAACATTTACATCTATTACACCCTACTCACTCACTTTCATTGATTCATCTACTATGAAATCGGTATTCTCCTTCACCTATCAGCTCGTGAAAGTATTTTTCGCGATGCTTATTCTATGTGCTGGCTGGTCTTTGCAGGCTCAAGATTACAAGCTTTACAAACCATCCGCGAATGATATTGCGGCTGCGCCAGATTGGGTACAATTGATGTATGCCGAGGAAGCGGAGGTGAATGTATTTGAGGTGGATGATGCCTATAATGCTTACTACCGCGAACATAGATTCGAGAAGTCTTTTCATACGCAATACTATAAGCGTTGGCGTAGAAATGTGGATCAGTTTGTGCAGGGAGATGGGACGATCTTACGACCGGACCCCGAGGAGGAATACCGAACGCGAAAGGATTTTGAAGCGGATTTTGTAGCGCAGACCAGCTCTTATAGAGATGGAGATTGGTCGGTTTTAGGTCCTATACGTGTCTATAATACCGATGCCAACTTGGTTTCCGTACAGGCGAATGTGTACGCGATCGATCAGCTTGGGGATCGTATGTACTGCGGTACGGAAACCAGTGATGTGTACCGCTCTGATGATGGCGGGGAAACGTGGACGAATATGACCGTAACGGATCCCTTGAGTGGTGGCGTGCGCGCGGTGGAGATCGACCCTTCTAATGCGGATATTGTATTTATTAGTTCGGGGCAGCACGTTTACCGCTCTACGGACGGGGGAATGACTTGGATCTCTGTTTTATTTGAAGGCGGTTTGCGTCCGAATGAGATCTTGGTGCACCCTGATAATACGGAACATGTTTTCGCGGCTTGTGAAGGTGGTTTTATGCAGTCTTTTGATGGCGGTGATACTTGGAGCGAGCTATTTCCTGAAAAGTGTTTCGATATTCAAGTCAATGCTTTTGATGGCAATAAGGTGTATTTGTTGCGCCATAATAATGAGCACGACTTCTGCGAGTTCTGGCTATCGGAAGATGGGGGAATCAGCTTTGCATTGCAGTCTGATGGTTGGTTTGATGGAGCAACTTATGAAGATAGCTATGATGGAGGGGCACGCTTAGCAGCATCTCCAGCTGATCCGGATCGCATCTATGCGTACTTGATCGGTGAAGCGAAGGTAGACGACAATGGCTACATCGGGCTATATCGCTCTGATGATGGCGGTTATAGCTGGACCTTGCCCAATGGTCCCGCTGGTGGACCTTATGATGAAGATCATGCGAATTTGGCGATCGGTTACCCGGCTTGGCAGTACCATCAGGGTTTTTACAATTGTGCTTTAATGGCATCTCCTGATGATCCGGATCAGATTTTATTGGGGGGCTTGAACCTCTATAAGTCAGATAATGGCGGTGAGACCTTCTACCCTTTGGCGGGATATGTGGGTGGCGACTACAACATTCATGTGGATATGCAGGATTTCCGCCAGATCGGGAATACGTCTTGGTTGACTACGGATGGTGGTATCTATAAATCAGAGGATTTCTTTCAGACGGATGGCTACGAGGTGAAGATGAATGGGATCTATTCTACCGACTTCTGGGGTTTTGGTACGGGTTGGAATGAAGATGTGATGATCGGAGGCTGTTACCACAATGGCAACATCTCTTTTTACGAGAATTATGACGAAGGGGATTTCTTACAGCTTGGTGGCGGTGAGCCTTCTAGTGGCTATGTGAATCAAGGGAACAATTTATTGGTTTACTCTTCTGATATTGGTGGTCGATTTATGCCTGAGAATATCGGTGATCCCGTGCAGTGGCATGGCTTTGGTATTAGTGCCCCCAATGAAAGTTATTGGGCAGTGGAATCAACAGAAATGGAATTTGACCCTCGTTGTTATAGCATCGCTTATATGGGTAAAGACAATGGCATTTGGAGGTCAGATGATATGGGAAGTACCTTCAGCTTAATCTATGAATTCGGAGATGAGCCTACTAGCTATGTGACCTATATTGAACATGCTTGGTCCGCACCGGGCACGATCTATGTTTGCCAACAGTTGAGTGGCGTGAATGAAGGACTGCTTTGGCGTACGACCGACTATGGCGATACTTGGGAAAGCGTGAATTTACCGCCCACAGTAACTAACAGCAAGCGCATGCTCATTCAAGTAGACCCTTTGGATGAAAATAATATCTGGGTGGCTTTTCACGACTCGGGCAATGGACAGAAAATATTCAAATCGGACAATGGTGGTTTAGGTTGGGACAATTGGACCACGGAAACACTGAACGGTGAGCAGATGCGATCCATCGTACATATTGGTGGTACGGATGGTGGGCTGTACTGCGCTACACAAAGAGGCATTTTCTACCGTAATAATAGTATGGAAGACTGGGAAGCTTATTACGATGGCTTACCCGCCGAAATGAGCACCAATATCATGCGCCCCTTTTACCGAGACGGCAAATTGCGTTTGGCTACTTATGGTAGCGGTATCTGGGAAAGTCCCTTATTTGAAAGTCAAACGGAGCCTGTTGCCCAGATCATGGTGGATCAATTGGAAACCACCATTTACTGCGAAGCAGATACCTTCCACTTTGTGGATCACTCTATGCTCAATCACGAAGGTGCAAGCTGGCAATGGACCTTCCAAGGCGGCACACCAGGTACGGCGGATACTTGGAATGCGGATGTGATGTATGACGAACCGGGTACTTATCTGGTGACCTTAGATGTAAGCGATGGAAATGGCAATACCGCACAGGATTTCCTCTACATCACTGTGCATGCCTCTGAGGCACAATCTACTTTAGCAGAAGGTTTTGAGGGCAGCTTCCCTCCTACTGGTTTCCGAGTGGACAACCCCGATGGCGAGATCACTTGGGAATTAGAAACAGAGGTAGGTGCTTTTGGTGAGAGTACGCAATCCGCCAAAATCAGAGGCTTTGATTATTGGCCGGGCGGTGCCGAAGATGATTTGATCGCAACGGTTGACCTCAGTAATGCCTCTACAGCCATGCTACACTTTGATGTAGCCTATATCAAGTATGCCGTGAATTATTCTGACTCACTC
This sequence comes from Bacteroidota bacterium, assembly GCA_020631675.1. Lineage (GTDB taxonomy): Bacteria > Bacteroidota > Bacteroidia > Chitinophagales > UBA2359 > JAHDGT01. The sequence continues at coordinate 10,706 of JAHDGT010000008.1, read as the reverse complement.
GAAGTACTGATCAAAACAGACTGCCAAGCAGAGCCTATCAGCTTATATTTTAAGGGTGGCGATGATGTTGCGACCGGACCAGATGATAGCGAATTTTTCATTCCTATCGACCAGCAATGGCGTACTGACAGCATTGATCTAAGCGAATATGTAGGACATGAATCCGCCGATCTGCTGTTCCGTTTTCACAGTGGTTGGGGGCAGAATATGTACTTGGATAATATCTTATTTTCTACGACTTCAATTGTAGGTACTAATGAGCCTTTGAACGATGAAGGCACCGAATTAGCAATTTACCCCACCTTATTAAATCAAGGAGAAGCACTGAACTTTTATAGTACTTCAGAAGGAATCGTCAGTATAAAGTTATTCGACATGAAGGGGCGCTCTGTGTACTATGATCGCTTCACAAAAAAAGCGAGTCGGGCAATTTCCCAACTCGCTCCAGGTGCGTACATTGTTGTTCTCGAAGCTGAAGACAAAATGCTTCGTCAAAAGCTGATCGTTAAGTAAGAAGACAATAGATTTGAGACTCGAGACATGAGACATGAGACTTCGTGCTGACGCTGAAGGAGATACGTCGAAAAAACTATTCGCCTACTCTTGTCTAACTACCTCATAGATCCGATTAAACAGTCGTCTCTGCTAATAATGAGTTATCAGCATTAGACTCCGCATATTTAGCGGCCGCTTTTACAAAAGCCACGAATAAAGGGTGGGGTTTCAAGACCCTGCTCTTATATTCCGGGTGAAACTGCGCACCTACGAACCACGGGTGATCCAACACCTCCACAACTTCTACTAAATCCGCATCCGGGTTTTTACCCGCAGCGATCATACCCGCCGCCTCGAACTGCGCTAAATACTCATTATTGAATTCGTAGCGGTGTCGATGGCGCTCAACAATATTTTTCTTTTTGTAGGCTTTATGTGATTGCGTACCAGATGCCAGTTTACAATCAAAACTACCTAAGCGCATTGTGCCCCCTTTTCTCACAATGGATTTCTGTTCTTCCATCAAGTAAATGACAGGATGGGCTGTATCGGGTTCTACCTCCGTGGTGTGTGCATCTGCTAAGCCCAACACATTCCTGGCGAACTCGATCACCGCGCATTGCATCCCCAAGCAAATCCCCAAGAAAGGCAACTTGTTCTCTCTGGCATACCGAATCGCCTCGATCTTGCCTTCAACACCACGATCGCCAAAGCCCGGGGCGACCAGCAAGCCACTTAAACCGCTGAACTCCTCCGCTATATTTTGGTCATCCAGTATCTCAGAGTGGATACTCACCACATTCACTTTGATAGAATTGGCGACCCCTGCATGTACGAAAGCTTCTAAGATCGATTTATAGGCATCTTGTAGCTCTACATACTTGCCCACCAGACCAATATTGATCTCACCGACAGGATTATTCAACTTATTGATGAAGCGCTTCCAACGATTTAATTTCAGCTTGCTGTAATTAGAAATGCGCAATTTATCCAACACCACCTGATCCAAGCCTTCCTGCTGCATGATCAAAGGCACCTGATAGATCGATGAAGCATCTATGGCCTCGATAACCGAATTGCTCTCCACATTACAGAAACGGGAAATCTTAGCCTTTACCTCATCTGTCAAGGTATGCTCTGTTCTACAAACGATCACATCAGGCGTCAAACCGTATTGCGACAATAATTGCACACTATGCTGCGTCGGTTTGGTTTTTAACTCTTTGGCCGCACTTAGGTAAGGGATCAAGGTAAGGTGTACCACCAAGCAATTCACATGCCCCAACTCCCAGCGCAGCTGGCGCACCGCCTCAACATAAGGTAAAGACTCAATATCCCCGACCGTACCCCCTAACTCCGTGATCACAATATCATACGCTCCATCCCCACTGCTGCTCAGCAGCTTCATTCTGCGCTTGATCTCATCCGTGATATGTGGGATCACCTGTACGGTTTTACCCAGATACACTCCAGCTCGCTCATTCTGGATCACCGTATTATAGATCCTGCCCGTCGTCACATTATTCGCCTGACTGGTATCAATGCCCAGAAAACGCTCATAATGCCCCAAATCAAGATCCGTCTCCGCACCATCTTCCGTTACAAAGCACTCTCCATGCTCGTAAGGGTTCATCGTACCTGGATCCACATTAATATAAGGGTCGAATTTCTGTATGGTCACTTTAAGACCACGATCAATAAGCAGAGTGCCTAAAGATGCCGAGATGATTCCTTTTCCTAAAGACGAGCTCACCCCGCCCGTCACGAATATATACTTTGCCATTTTCCCGCGATAATCGTCAATTAACCCACTTCAAATTGGTGCAATAATGGTTACGTAGTAAGGCTGAAAAAATAAGTTGTTGATTTTAACGCAGCTATTTTGGTTGTAGCCAAGGCATGAAAAACGAGGTATAGCAGAGCTAAATGAGGCTTTTCATAACGCAGGCTACAGCTAAAAGAGCCAGTTAAAAGCACAAATTATTTTTGAAGCGTTACTTACAAGAAGAGGCTAATCAACTGTCTTGCACACGGGCTGTAAAGTTAGAACACAGCAACAAAATCATCTCCCATTCTCGCTAAATATCTCAACAAATAACATTTGCTTAACCTTACCAAAGCTATTCCCCTGATTCCGACTTATTTCTCCAATCGCTTTTCTTTTATTCATCCTGCCGCGTGCCCGCAATAAAAAACTGGCGGTAGCCAGCGGCTAAAGAATCGGCATACGGCACGATTCTTATGTCTTGCGTCTTATGTCTTACGTCTCGAAAGCGCCAGCTTTCCATTGCGGTCACCGGGCTATCCGTTCAAATTCAGCGGCTGCCTGCTGCTGTTTGGCAGGCGTAGCGGTGTCTTCCTCTGATCAGCCCCGCTACGCCGCCAAACAGGGCGCATTCAGCCGCTTCATAACCACTACTATCCCTCGCGGAAGCACTTGTTGTAACAATTATTCCAAAAACAGGCAACCTTTGCCCCAGCACATTCGATTTACAAGTACCTGAATCACAAGTGTATTCTTCATTTCAAGCAACAACCCCATTATGAAAAGTACAATCAAAATAGCAGCCTTCGTTTTTGGCATGAGCATTATTGCCTGCTTGTTTTCTTGTGATGACAATGGTAACCTAACTTCTTGTGAACCCATCATCTTCGATCCACCTTTCGATTTACCCTTCATCGGCGATCCTTATGAAATTGATGAAATAGGCTTAGTCGAAAATTGCGTCATGGTCAATCTCAGCTACAGCGGTGGTTGTGCCGAACACGACTTCGAGTTACGTGCCAGCCAGTCTCCACTAACAGTATATCCACCGATCATTAATCTGGTCCTTTCACACGATGCCAATGGAGATATGTGCGAAGCATATATCAGCGATGATATCAGATTATTCGACCTCAACTCCATAGCCGAGGACATCAATATGGAGGATGTGGTACTACAGTTCATCAATTATGATGAATCGCTGAGTTACCAGAGTGGAAGTAATTAGATTTTAAACTGAACAGCCGACAGTATCATATCTGTGATATACTATAATAATGATAACAAGAAGATTTGTTTCAACAAATCATTATTTTCGTATTCAAAACATATTTCACTCCCCTCCGTTACTATATAAAGAGTGATGGGTCTTAAACATCAACACCCAAACAAAGCAAGATTTACGCTTTAGTGAAATGAAATTCGACCGCAAAGCATTACAACAAGAAATGGATCGTGTACTCGATCAGTACCTGAACGGAGATATATCCGAAGAAGAAGTACGTCGTTATCACGAATGCCTGCAAAATGGTGAAATCCCTCAAGAAGTAATGATGGATAGGTCGGCAGAACATGAATTCACTTCTGTAGAAATACCAGATGACATTGAAAACATCGAATTACCTGGTGATGCTTTGGTCAATTTGTTGAAAGAGAGTGACTACCTCCAACAACTGGAGGAAGAACTAAAGCAGCAAAAAGAGCCAGATGAACTTCCTTATTTATCAATTCACATAAATAGAAAGTTCCTACCTGTTCTCGTTTTCGCGTTATTATCTGTGCTCATGTTGCCACTCGTATATTTTTTATTACCGAGTCCGGCAAGTGATCAAATGTTCACGGAGTACTTCACACCTTTTGACATCAGCTCAATAGATCGAGATAAGACCGTTTTAGCTGCTAGCAGTGAACGGGAGAAGAAGCAATTCGTACAAAACCTTCAGAAGTGGGATCATGCGAAGTACATCTACGCCATGGGTGACTACCCTGAAGCCATCCGACTTTTTGGGGATATGACCGTTGCTCAAATGAATGATGAGTACATTGATCAATTTCTTATTGGTGTATCCTATCTGGCACAAGGGCATTCTCGTTCTGCGATAGATCCCTTAAAAGCAGCGGTCGCCAATGAGCAAAACAGCTTAAGAAGTGAAAGCGTATGGTATTTGGCCTTAGCCTATATCCATAATAATGATCTATCAGCTGCCAGTCCTTTGTTGAAATTACTCAGCAAAGACGAAAGAGTATATAAAGAAGTAGAAGCAAAAGAGATTTTACAAATTATCGAGTAAGCGTTTGAATTTTCGTTTATTGCTTGTAAATTTGCAAGTCCTATTAATACAGCTAACTATAGGTTGAGCAATTTTGATTGAAAACACCTCACCTAAATAGTTACAAAGAAAGAATATATCAAGACCACACAGTTATGGGTAAAGGTGATAAAAGATCCAAGAAAGGCAAGATTTTTAGAGGTACTTACGGTAATAGCCGTCCAAGCCCTAAGAAATTACGTAAGCTTAGAGCGCAGAAAGCAAGCGAAGCAAGTGCTGAAGCTTAATTAAGCTTTTAACAAGGTTTACTTTTTTAAAGTACAGACAGCGGATTTTCTCTTCACAATGAAGATGAAAATCCGCTATCTTAGTTTATAATCTTAGCATAGTCATGCCTTTTGATGCTTTCCATACACCTTTCAAGAATTACCTGCTTTTTGAAAGAGCCATGTCTTCAAATACCATCGAGGCTTACGAGCGCGATCTTTTAAAATTCGAATCTTTTTTAACTGAACATTATCCTGACACCACATTTGATGCTATTCAATTAGCACATTGCCAATCTTTTGTAGCTTGGTTACATGAATTAGGCATACACCCGAGCACACAGGCAAGAACCCTTTCTGGCATTAAAGCCTTCTTTCGTTATCTCGTATTGGAAGAAGTGATAACAGCCGACCCTACTCACTTATTAGCTGCCCCAAAAATCAGTCGTAAGATCCCGGAAGTTCTGAGTGTTGAAGAAATAGACCTTCTATTCTCCTCAATTGATCATACCACTAAAGAAGGTCCACGTAACCGAGCGATATTAGAAACGCTTTATGCCTGCGGACTACGAGTGAGTGAGTTGATCGAATTGCGCATTAGTCAGCTTTTCTTGGACATTGGATTTATTCGGGTAATCGGTAAGGGAAATAAAGAGCGATTGATACCCATCAATGAAAGTGCTGGGCAGCACATTCGTTACTACTTGCAACATCACCGTGCTCTTAGCCCGGCTACAGGCAGTAAATACGAAGACACTGTTTTTTTGAACCGAAGAGGTAAAGGGCTCAGCCGGGTGATGATCTACACCATCATAAAGCGATTGGCTGAAAAAGCACAATTAAAAAAATCGATCAGTCCGCATACCTTCCGACACACCTTTGCCACTCACTTGTATGAGGGAGGGGCCGATCTCAGAGCCATTCAGGAGATGTTAGGGCACGAAAGCATCACGACTACGGAGATATACGCACATGCGGATCAGAGCTACTTAAAAGAAGTAATGGCTTCATTTCACCCCAGATGGAATGCTGAAGAATCAAATTTGTAAAATTTTTGACATCCTTGCGCTTAGTGGTTTATAGCGGCTTTATTTATTCGATTTTAAATTTTAATTTCACTTGGGCGTATTTAGGAATAACAGACTACTTCTGTAAAACGCGCATTAAATCAATACCTCATGAAGAAATCACTACTTCTCTTAGTCCTTTGTTTGGGACTGTTTTCCATTTCTGAGTTTGTTCATGCTCAATGTTCTGGCGGAGAAACTCAGCTTACCGTGAACATCACTACCGATAATTATGGTTCTGAAACCAGCTGGGAGATCACAGATGCCGCTACTGGTGCTGTTTACGGTACAGGTAGTGGGTACGGCAATAATGCCACCACAGCTGATGATGTTTGTGTTCCTAGTAGCGCAACCGTAATATTCACCATTTTTGATGAATATGGTGACGGAATGTGTTGTTCTTATGGAACGGGTAGTTATGATGTGACAGATGGAACTACCACATTTGCCAGCGGTGGTGCTTTTGGCAATGCGGAATCTACCGCATTTAACATCACGCCTACGGCTAATGACCTGATGGTGTTAAACCTGGCGATGAACAATGTTCTTTTGAGCGGGGATCATACTTTAACCGGAACAATTGTCAACTTAGGAACCAGCCCTGTTTCAAGCTTTGACTTGAGCTGGAGCAGTGCTACTACAAGCACACAGACGCAAACGGTTAGTATGTCATTAGCACCAGGAGCCTCTTATACTTTCTCTTCTAATACAGACTGGTGCGCGGAAGCAGGTGCGCAAACAGTAGAAGTATGGGTAGACAATATAAATGGTGCGGGAGCAGATGACAATCCAGGTAATGACTTACACAGCCGAGACTTTCAAGTTGCCTCCGCATTAGCACAACGTGTGGGCTTAGTGGAAGAATTCACCAATGCATATTGCTACTATTGTGGTGTATATAATCCTGACTTTTATACCGAGTTAGATGACCCTTCTATTGAAGGTTTAGTAGCAAGAATCATCTACCATCCTTCTTGGCCTGGGAGTGCGGATCCAATTTACGCCGCTAATACAGCTGAAAACAGCGCACGAACTTCTTATTATGGTGTTGGTGGAACACCTACAGCATATTTAAATGGAGCGAGTACTGGAATCACTAGCTTTACTGCTGCTAATTATAGTACTTGGATCAATACACAAAGCAGTCCTGTTGCTTTCACGATTGACGAAAGCATGAGTGGCTCTAACGTGAACATTGATGTCACCTTAGATGCATTGACAGATATTACGAATACGGACCTATCCCTTTTAGTTGTAATGGTTGAAGATATCGAGTATACTTCTGCTCCTGGTTCTAATGGAGAAACGCATTTCCCATGGTCTTTCAGAGATATTGTTTTGAATGAGAGCATCAGTGGTGGTATCAGTGCGGGCAGTAACACTTATTCGGCGACTTATACGCCAGGCTCTGGTGTTGATATGAACGAGGTACATACCATCGTATTCTTGCAAGACAATGCGGATAAGAGCGTCATTCAAGCATTGGTTACTCCTGACCCTAGTGGTACCAATACGGCGGTGTCCAATACCATCACACAAACAGGTACCGCGTGTACGCCAGTTGTTGGCTCTCCTTGCGATGATGGCAGTTGTGTAGAAGTAATGATAGACGTGTTGTTAGAAGGTCCTTTGGATCCAGTTAGTGGTGAGATGTTAACCAACTTGAATGCTTACTTGCCAACAGCACAGCCTTTCAATACCGCACCATGGAACTATGCGGATAATGGAGACGATGCCGCAACTAGTATTCCTGTTGACGCAGTTGATTGGGTATATGTAGAAGCTTTAGATGCGAGCTATAATGCAGTTGATGGAAAAGCAGGTCTCTTGCTAAGCAATGGACGAATAGCGGATCCAAGTGGCTATATGGATGCGCTATTATTTGACGGTTTGACCGCAGGAATGGATTATCATTTCATTGTTCGTCATAGAAACCATTTAGACATCATCTCTGCCAATACGACCACCGTTCCTAATACGGCTTCGCTAGATCTTAGAGATCAAAATAATGTAGAAGGTGGTTCATCACAACTATACACTTACGATGGTGCTATTTTCACCATGTTAGCAGGTGATTACCAAGGTGATGGTATCATTACCGTAGCCGATTTTAACGCTTTTGATTCAGAAGCTGGTGCGATCAACGACTTCTTTAACGGAGATGCCAATTTAGATGGTAATGTAACCGTTACTGACATGAATTTATATCTACCGAACTCTAGTAAGATCGGTTCTGTTTGGGTGCAGTATTAAGTAATCAGACAATAGATTTGAGACTCGAGACATGAGACTTCGTGCTGACGCTGAAGTAGTCACTTCGGAAACGCTTTACGGTTTACTTTTGTCCAAGTATTAAATATCGTCTATCCTAAAAAGCAAAGCCCCTTATCTGATAATATCAGATAAGGGGCTTTGCTTTTTTACTCGATTAAAAATCAATTCTTCATGGCATCCAAAATAACATGCAGGTGATCCACAGATTTCACATGAGTTACCTTATCCGGTAAAGGACCTTTAGCTCTATCTATCCGATAGCCAGAAGCAAATACTTTACTTTGCTCAGTAGCATTACATAGCTTTTCTAAAAACTTTGGCAATCCGGAGGTACTAGGTGAAGAGGTACAAATAGTGAAAAAGTAATCTGGATCAACGTACTCAGATACTTCCAATACATCTTTCAAAGGCACACTTGATCCTAAGTAAGTTACTTTATGATCGTTCAGTTTCAATAGGTAAGAGAGGAAGAGTAGATTTAGCTCATGCATCTCCCCTTCTGGTAAAAACAATAGAAAGTGCTTGCTGTGTACTTTAGGAGTATGGTATTGACCGTCAATAGCCACTATGATTTTTTGACGGATCAGATTAGTTATGAAATGCTCTTGGGCAGGATTAATACTGCCTGTCATCCACATGATTCCTATTTTTTCAAGGAATGGGTTGATGATGTTGATCATCGTATTTTCTAAGCCGTGCTGCAAGATGCAGGTGCTCATGATCTTTTCAAAGCGCTCTTCATCTATTTCTACCATGGAGGTGGTAAGCGCATTGATATTGAGCTCATTTTGTACTTCAGGAGCACTAAGCGAATTGACCTGTTCCGAAATATCATTCGGACTCATTTTCGCGATTTTACCGATTCGATAACCATTCTTGTTGAGAATGGAGATATTGAGAATGAGTTTTAAATCCTCATCGGTATAATAGCGGATATTAGTAGCAGTTCGCCTAGGTTTGATGATACTATACCGCTGTTCCCAAATACGCAAGGTATGCGCTTTGAGTCCTGACAAGTGTTCTATTTCCTTAATGGAGTAATGTGCCATAATAGCGGTATGCCTGTCTTAGCTTCCTCTGTATTGAATTCCGTTAGAGGTTAGCCGGATGGACTGTAGGCATAGTTGTTGAAACAGAGGAATTGTTGCTTTGTTCAACGATTTTAACAAATTTCGTGTGCATTTACTAGAAAATGTTCGACAAATGTAATTCTGTTTAATAATTAGCAACTTTAACACGAAAAAAGCTAAACGTTCTGAAAACTGATTTTAAAAATGGAGTGGAGGGTACAGACCACATGATCTTTAGGTTTTCTAGTCCATTGGTCTCTTCTCTTAGAAATCTGAATAGTAAATCGATATCATTGTTTTTAAATAATTGCTCAAAAATCGGTTTGATTTTATCGCCTTCTTGATCTAGAATATTTAGCAGTAGCCGGTCGAAGTACTTGAAGGTTCGACTTTGTTCATTTAGATGCAGAACTTGATTTGAGTGGACCAATTGATCCACTATTTGTTTACTATCCTTTTGAATATTCAAAAATGCATAACCACTTGATGGCTTACACTGCCCACCTATAGTACCTATGTTGACAATTCGCTTGCCGATTCTTCGGGTGAACTGGTGGTCTGTCATTGGAATTACCCCACTCTCTACCTCCAAAATATCATAGTCGGATAATTTGAAAACCTGCGCTATGTAGTTTTTCAACTTGTCCTCATAGGTGATATCCTCATACAATTGAGTTCCGAAAACCGTATACTCCACTAATGCTTCGTTTTCGCTGAAAGGGAGAATGTACATAAAACGGCATTCTCCTTCTTGGGGCATTCTCAGATCAAATAAGGTGGGTTCTTCTGGATTAAATATGGCTTGTTCGGTTTTTATGACCCATCCTTTAAAATGTTGCCAAATGTAGTGTTTGTTGGCTTGTTTTTCTTGCCATTTCGCAGCTTGAAATATAGAGTTAAACAGGAAGTTAGAACGATATTTTTTCCCGTTCACCGACAATTGAGCATAGGCTTCAGTTTGGGTTATGCCTTCGATACTTCCATATTCAAAGCGGAAACTGGGGTGATTTTCTATGGTTTTATAGACCTCTTCGTAAAAATCCACACCTCTTATCATGAGGTATCTCCAATCGTTCAAGTTGATCAAATCTGAAAACCCATCGGATCGGAAAGCCAGTTTATGCCAAGAACGATAAGCTAAATGATCAAATGGAGTAGAGTTGCCTTTTGTCCAGAAAGACCAAGTGCGGTCGTTTTCGGTTTTTCGCTCTCGATCAACGATGAGTACACGCTTGTCATTGACCCAGTTGGTTTTACTGAGTTGATAGGCGAGGCTTAATCCGGCACAGCCTCCTCCGGCGATGATGATGTCGTATACGGCTTCCATGGCATGCATCTAAACACCAAATGGGGAGGATTGTTCGCACAAGGGATTGCAGTGGTAATGAGCCGCTTGAATGCGCCCTGTTTGGCGGCATAAAAAGGCGGCCCAGAGGTAGCCATTTTTATGCCTGCCAAACAGCAGCAGGCAAGTGGTGAATTTTAACGGAAAGCCCGGT
>JAHDGT010000405.1 GCA_020631675.1 Bacteroidota bacterium | reverse complement strand
AGCAGTTGAAGAAGGAGTGGCTTAATGAGGTACAGTGAAATGAAAGTCGCTTAAAAAAAACAAAGCACCTTGAAGGCTTATGAACATAATCCGCCAAGGTGCTTTTTTTATTTCTTTACAAGGAAATTACTTCAATTGCTAAAGTGCGGCCCTTACAAAGACTAAATTGCGACTTTTTGTGCCTGTTTATCAAAACAGGCTACTTAACAGAATAATGATCCATGAGATTAGGAGCGATAGATATTGGTTCAAACGCGGTACGCTTAATGGTTGCGGATGTGTACACAGAAGAGAATGGCAATATTCGGGTCAACAGGCATAAAATATACCGAGTACCGGTGAGGCTGGGTTTGGATAGTTTCTCCATAGGAATGATATCCAAAGAAAATAGAAAGAACTTGCGTAAAACCATGCAATCCTTTCAATTGCTCATGGAGGTCTTCGAGGTGGAAGCTTATTCGGCTTGTGCGACATCCGCCATGAGAGAAGCAGCGAACGGAGATGAGGTCGTCAAATTCATTGAAGACAAGACGGGTATCCAAATACAGATCATTGATGGTAAGGAGGAGGCTGCATTAATGTTGGCCAATAAACGGGCCATCATGGATATTGTGGATCAACGTTACGACCACCTGTATGTGGATGTTGGTGGTGGTAGTACAGAAATATCACTGGTTAGTAATCAAGGTATTGATCGCTCTCGTTCTTTTAAAATCGGAACGATCCGCTTGCTTAAAAATAAAGTGAAAGAGAAGACCTGGGTCGAGATGACCGATTGGCTTCAAGCTTATATCGCACCATTCAAGCCCTTGACCATCTTAGGTGCCGGAGGTAATATCAATAGAGTCTACAGGCGTTCTAATAATGCTTACGGACAGCCTTTGGTATACCGTCAGATCGAAAAGGAATTGGCACTATTATCCGCACTTTCTGTTGATGACAGAATTAGACTACAAGGACTGACCCCTGATAGAGCTGAAGTGATCGTACCCGCTTTAACGATCTTTGAAAGAGTCATGAAAGTAACGGGTATCCAGCAAGTCATTGTACCTAAAATGGGAGTGGCAGATGGTATAGCCAGGCGTTTATACTTACAAAAAAGAGCGGAACAAGAGCGTCAAGCAGGGGCATTTAACAATGGATAGGATTTGTACAAATGTAACATTTGGCGTTTCTTAGAGCGGGCAAAAACACACATTACACAGACCGAATTATAATCCAACACACGCTCTTACAAGCCGTGCAGACACTATATCGAATATGATCAATTTAAGCATTCTACGTATCACCAACCTAAGAGCTGATGACCACGATAAAAATGACGAGCTGCTATTAACGGTCAAGGTGGATCAACAGTCGCCTAAAGCCTTTCGTCAACAACTCATGCAAGATGAACATTGGACATTGAACCGTACTTTTCAAGTTCAGCAACAAGCCAGTATATTGTTAAGGGAACTAGGAGATGAAGAAGGGGAGGAGGATAAACTAATGGTGGCTTTCGATGTGAATTCGAGACATAAAAAGGGGGTGCGTGAACGCAGATTCAAAAGAGGAAATGCGGTTTATGAAATCACTTACAGAGTTGATCAGGGCATTGGTGAACCTAAAAGAGCCAAGCCCGGAAGAGTTGCCGTTAAAGGCAAGAAAACGAATACGGGCAGTAAAACACAACGAGTGCCTGTTGATGGTGGGGACAAGGCCAGTAAAGACGGTAGAGTACAAGTAGGACCAACTCGAAGAAAAAATCAATCTGCTGACAGGAACCGACCTGCTGATGTAACAGATTTCTCGAATCGAGTGACCCGTTTTCGACCCAGTGTACATGGTATGCCCTTTCGCAACCGTTTTAAGATAAACTTCAACATAAAGCTTCCGTTTATCCCTAAGATCGCTTCTAACTACGGACTCTGTGGTGGCATGAGCTTAATGGCAGCTGATTGTTTCAAGCATGGTAATCTTCCTAAGATGATCGCTGAGCCGCCCAAAACGGGTACGCCCATGTACAATCATTTATTCAAAAGACAGTTGGAAAGCTTTGGTACCAACGGAAAGAACTTAGCCACTTTCTTCCAGTGGTGGATGATGCTAAGCACTATGCAAACACAACAAAAAACACTGAAAGAGCTGGAAAAAGTTAAAGCAAAGATCGACAGTGGAGGTACCGCCCCCTTAGGCTTGGTTTATGTGGATGAAAAGTCGGGTAAACTATGGGAAAACCATCAAGTTCTTGCTTTCGATTATGAAGAAGCGAGCGATAGGAAAACCTATGTGCGCATCTACGACCCCAATTATCCGGGAAGAGACGATCTGTTCTTACAATGCGAAAAAGAGAATGTACAGACCGCGGTCAAAAGCGTGGACCGTATCGCAACACTACAAGTGATCCCTAATGTCAGAACACGGGATGTAAGAGGCTTTTTTCATACCAACATAAAAGTAGAGGCTCCACCGGGCGACTTGGTGAGAAGAGATGACCGTTAGAGCATGTATTTACTTCAATTCAACAATTGATCATGTCAACAGAATATTCTGATTTAATTTGTGTTTTAACCGGTGCTGGCATCAGTGCCGAAAGTGGTATCGAAACATTCAGAGGTGCAGGTGGCTTATGGAACGGACACGATGTGATGGAAGTCGCCTCCCCAGAAGGCTTTGCTAAGGATCCGGCTTTGGTGATCGACTTCTACAACCAACGCAGAAAACAGTTGGCGGAGGTGGAACCGAATGCGGGGCATTACGCTTTGGTCAAATTACAAGAATACTTCAATGTGATCGTGGTCACACAAAACGTTGATGATCTGCACGAAAGAGCAGGTTCAAATCAGGTCTTGCACCTACACGGAGAGCTCAGAAAAGTAAAAAGTGTACTGGATCCCTCTTATGTGAAAGACATCGAATACGGTGAAATACAAATAGGAGATACTTGTCCTAAAGGCGGGCAGCTTAGACCCGATGTCGTATGGTTCGGAGAGCCGGTACCCGCTTTTGATGTCGCCAATAAAATCGCTGAAGAATGTGCGGCATTTATCGTGGTGGGTACTTCATTGGCCGTGTATCCTGCCGCATCATTAATGTATTTCGCCCCTAATGACATCCCACAGTTTTTGGTCGACCCCAATCCGGCAATGGATCATGTCAGACAACTGCGCAATATGAAGGTATATAAAGAAAACGCCTCAACAGGTTTGCCAAAGCTAGTAGATGAACTGATCGGAAAATATACTTGATAAACTAACTCATTACCTCTATTACAAATCCCAAATTTTAGAACGCCTGTTATTGATATAATCCCGTAGTCTAAACCAAAAAGCCAATATCATATAAATGATCACTGGCGACCAAGTCGCAATAAAGGTAGCATACACAAAAAAGAACCGAATGTGATGAGAAGGCATACGCAATGCCTCTCCCAAACTCGTACAAACGCCGAAGATTTTTACCTCTATAAGGTCTCTTATATATTCAATGAACCATTTCATTGCGATAAATTTAATCAATAAACGGCAATTTCGCTGCTTTGTTTAAGTATCCGACTAGTGTTTCTCAACAAAATCGAAAAAATATTGAATTAATGTACCTGATGTAACATTATGATTTCATCAAAAAAATCAAGCTCATTGTAATTCCCGTGTCAAAAAAACTAAGCTTTGTTAAGATTTCAGCAAGCCTAGCAAGAAAGAGCGCCAATCTAGTGTTATGTTTATAAGAGTAAGTGCAGAAACTCGAGCACTTAACTGATTTGAGGCGTAATGTTCCCATACTTTTCATTCGTATCACATCATCCCAACTCTTATATACCCATGCAAGCGCAACTGTTCAACCTAAAAGCAAAATCAATAGCCATTATTGTGCTGCTCTTAACGTTTTTCCTTGCTCCCCCCCAAACCAATGCCCAAACTTTAAATGGAGATGAGATCATTGGCAAGTGGTATAATGCCGAACAAAACCAAGTGATCCTAGTGTACAAAAAGGGGAATGAGTATGTCGGAAAAATGCTTTGGTGTCACGACCAAAAGCATATTGATGATGCTAACAATCCTGACCCCGCCCTTCAAAGCAGGAATATAGTCGGGGCGAATATTTTACAAGCATTTATATTCCAAGATGGCAGTTGGGTAGAAGGCAATTGGTATCGCCACGAAAATGGAGAAACCTATCCTTGCAAAATGTGGATCGAAAACAACAAACTTAAAGTACATCAATATTATTATGCTGCTTGGCTAGGCTTAGGCAGCACGACCGTTTTTGAACCCCTGCCTGAAAATCATGTAGCCAATCGTTAATTCTATAGGCAGTTGTGCTGATTTCATAATGTCTTTTTCTTGGGCGCATACCCGCAATTAATGCTTGCGCCA
Organism: Bacteroidota bacterium; assembly: GCA_020631675.1. Classification (GTDB taxonomy): domain Bacteria; phylum Bacteroidota; class Bacteroidia; order Chitinophagales; family UBA2359; genus JAHDGT01. The sequence goes on along the minus strand of JAHDGT010000405.1, from coordinate 46 downwards.
GTATCCATTAGGGTATTATATTCCACAGCGGCAAAAGTAGAGACGT
>JAHDGT010000404.1:2977-4401 GCA_020631675.1 Bacteroidota bacterium | reverse complement strand
TCTAAGAACAAAAAGCTTGATTTTTCATCTCAAAAGCCCTAACCTAAATAGTTACCAATTTTTGATCAATCTGTCTTTACTATTTTGATGCTCTGTCGATGAATGGATAATAAGTAGACATTGGGTGATAGAGCAGATAAATCTAAGCTTGTCTGATTAGGTTGAATGCTACCTTTGTGTACCAGCTCACCTGTTAGAGCATAAATTGTGAAGTTTTTAGTGTTGGGTAAGTGATTCTCAAACTGTAATTGTTGTGCGAATGGATTGCTTAATACTTGAATGTTTTCAATAGTATTGCCTGATTCGAGTATTCCGATCGAATTACAATCTATTAGTCCATTTAAATCGTAACGCGAAACAAAATTCCAGATTTCAGTAGTCGCATCAATATCCATATTGCCGAAACTGCCGGGCCAGTCGTGCCCACCGCCCAGGACTTTTAGATGTTCCACATAACTACAGCCATCAGTAGTTGACCAAGTATGTCTTTCTACAGTACTGCCATCTGAGGTACTGGTATTGGGCACATCTGTGATCACAGGATCGGGGTCGCAATCATTATGAGTTGCCCAGTATCCATGAGCATCATCGGCAGAGATATAGTATTCTATGCCCGCCCATGATAGTCCGTCGTAAGGAGAAATGAAGTCGTCAGTACCTAAAATGGAAATCAGACCTGTGGGGTGGGAGGGTACACAATTCTCTTCGGTATAGGTTTGCATGGTGCGTGCGACCACACCTATGGCAGCTATCCTTTCATTCAATCTACAACCGACTTCGTAAGTAAATTCTCCTCCTAAAGAGTAGCCACTGGCATAGACTCTATTCAGGTCTATGGCATAGTCATCAGCGACCGCATCGATCAATGCATCCACAAAAAACACATCGTCAATACCTGAAGGGTCTTTATGGATCCAGTTGGTAGAACCGTCATCATTGGGGTCTGGTAAAGCTTGCGGGTAAACGGCGAAGAAGCCTTCTGCATCCGCAAGGTCGCTCATATCCGCAATAGCGATTTGGTCGCTGATGTAGCCATTGCCACCGTGGAAACTGAAGATCAAAGGTAATGGAGTGGAACCATCATAGCTGCTTGGGACATATATATCGTAGCTCCTGATCTCATCATCGTATTCTAATGTTTCACTCAGGTAGGTTTGGGCGCATAGGCTGTTGAAAGTGAACAAGAGTAGGAATAAAGAGATAATGGTGTTGAGAGGAGGCATGTTTTATGCTTTGTGGATGTATTTGCGTAATTCGATAAATTTAGAGAATATTATCCGTTTTAGTTCACAAAGCTTTATCAACATATGATTTTCACCCAAATAGAATACAGCACCCAAGGCGAGGTCGCCATCATCAAATTCAATCGCCCTGAAGTGCGCAACTGTATTGGTTTAACCACTCATAAAGAGCTATTAGAAGCT
>JAHDGT010000404.1:0-2877 GCA_020631675.1 Bacteroidota bacterium | reverse complement strand
CTGATAGAAAGCAAGGAGGAGCATTGAAAACACCTGGTTTGGTGCGGGAAGATGATGGTGGTGGTGAATAAGGATAAGTACTTACTCTAACTTAAATCGAATGGGTAAAGTGTAGGCTACATTGACGGGTTCCCCATCTTGCATTCCGGGGTTCCAATCGGGCATTTTCTTCACTACCCGAAGGGCTTCCGCATCACAACCACCGCCACCATTATTCAGCCCTCGTTTAATGCTAACATTAGAGATGCTGCCATCTTTCCTAACTATGAAACCGACATAGACCGTACCATCAATGCCGTTTTCTCTTGCCATAGCGGGGTACTTCACATTCTTACTTAGAAATGCACCTAATTTCTGATTAACACATTTTGTACGAGCAGCCTTATCCATTTTCTTTTCACAGCCCGGGAAAGCAGGCATTTTCTCTACGATGGTGTGAACATCAGAAGGTATAGCTTCTTCAGCTTCTTCAACTTGAATAGGAGAGGTTTTTTTAGCATCATTGCCCACCTTCTCTAAGGGTGAAACCTTTTCTGTTTTAGTAGCACGCTTGGATCGTGAACCATCAGAAGAAATGGATTCGTAGATGGTGTTTCCTATAAATAGAAAAATCAACAAAGTCACTAAAGTGATGATGATCGTGGGTACGGAGATCGAGTTATCTTGATTGTTATTCATGGTCGGCTGGGTATTTAAAAGCCAATCAACTTCTTACTATTCATTTTATCAAAATCGGTACTGCTCAAATTGAATACCTCGGCCAAAGTCATTTCCTGTGCTTCGATCGTTTCTTCACCCATCGAATCCAATAACACCCTGACCTTATCTTTTTGTAACGGCTTGAACTCGTAGAAAGCGATCATCCTTCCTTTTCTCATCAATGCGGTATCAATATTCTCAATACTCGTATTGAAAGTACAGATGACCTTAATGCTCAAATAATCACTGAATAATCCATCTGTCAATTGTAAGATCGTCGATACCACAGAATTGCCATTCGACTGCTCACGAGACATAATGATCTTTTCCGCATCCTCGATAATTAAGATCGAGTTCTTCTTATTGATCAAAAAAGAAATGAAGTTGGGCTGCAACAATTGGTTGACAAAATCATTTTGTACGAAAATGAAATTCAACTCCTTGTATTGGCTCAATAAATGCTTAATGTAGGAAGTCTTTCCCGTTCCGGGTTGCCCATGCAATAAGATCAAGCCAGATTTATCCACCTCCAAAGATTTCTCGATCAAGGAGCTGATCTCACCAAAATCATCATTATAGTTCTTGGCCACATCCACCTCAAAAGGCTCAATATTGACCTCCTCGGTGTAGAAACTCGGGCCACTTTTAGTCAGTACTTTAAAAACCGGACTCTCCGCTTTTCCAAATCGTTTTCGGATCTTTTTATAGTGCTCGACCACAAGTGCTTCCAATGCTTTATCCGCATGATCGTATAAGAATTCAATGTCCAGATCGTCCGCGTTCATACTCAACTCAACACACAGCTTCTTAGCCTTACTTTTGAACAAAATGTTCTTGATGTAATCCTGCTCATTATTCTCCGTTTGCGTCTCGCTGATGTTCCAAACCCTAAAAACTTCCTCCAGCTCTAACTGCTCCATGTCCAGAAAAGACTTAGCCAACTCAAAGTTTTTTCTATTGCCCTTTAAAGGTACCTCTAACTTTAATTCAGAAGGCACACGCTTATAGCTATTAACAAAGAACATCTCCTTGTTAAAACAACCATAAACGTCGTAATTATCGATCATCTTTTCCATAACTGTAAATTTGAACCTATTTCGGGATCTAAACAAATTTTGAAATCCTGAACCATTCCCTAGTAGATACTGCAAACGAACGAAACCCAAGTATATTTAGTTCCCTTTAGGGCACATGCCCGCAATAAAAACTGGCTTTAGCTGCCTATGAGAAATCGACGTCGAGCAGAAAATCTTATGTCTCGGGTCTCAAGTCTGGGGTCTAAGAAAACGCCAGCTTTCACTGCGGTCACCGGGCTATCCATTCCAATTCAGGGGCTGTTCGCTGCTTCGCTGGCAGGCATAAAAATGGCTACCTCTGGGCCGCCTTTTTATGCCGCCGCTCAGTGCGCTCCTTAGCCCCTTCATTTCCACTCCTATCCCTTGCGCACGGAAATTGAGATGGCTGAGTAGATATGCTTAGAACGTTTTAAATTTGTCAATTGGTAACTATTTAATAATGAATACCATCATCAGCTTACTGATCTTGCTGAACTTATTACTGTGCTCATGTCAGCGAAGTGATAAACCAAGTAGTCCTATCGTTACATATCAAAAAGCAGATACCCAAAAGGAGGAAGCAGCGGACTCATTGATGAATGTGCCTGACGAATACATCTTTACCGACACTGTTTACCTCATTTCTGACAATAACGAGTTAAGCATACAGAATAGCTATCCTAAAGGGGGGAGTATCACATATGATGGCGAGCAATACATCTCCCCATCAGGTGTGCAATATGCTTTTGCTACTTTTTGGACAAGGATCATTAATGCTACAACAGATGATATAGACGTCCAAATCGATTTTCCTTCTCGGCCTTTTGAGCTTGGAACATCGAATGAATCCAATCTAAAACTATTTTTATCTTTAGATGACATTTCAAATGAAGACTTTGTATCGTACAACTATGGAATAGAGGAGGTAAAATCATTCCTAGATGAACATTTTGATAAACCCACATCATTAGAAAGGACAATCGGAAGTGGGGAAGCCTTCACCTTCCGTACCCTGATGCTTTCCCAGAATGCGGGTGGAAGACCAAGAGCCGCTTTAATAAAGAAAGAGCAAAGTTTGTACTATAAAGCCGCAATCGAACCACATGCTTCAATACTGTTCAAA
>JAHDGT010000403.1 GCA_020631675.1 Bacteroidota bacterium | reverse complement strand
CACATCAGCACATCAGCACATTAATATAATCCCAGCCCGTATCTTTGCTCAACAAATCGCTCAAATTCAAAACCGATGATCATTTACAATGTGACCGTAAAGGTCAATCACGACATACACGAAGACTGGCTTTCTTGGATGAAGCACCTACATATCCCGGATGTGATGGAGACCGGTTTATTCCTCAGTTATAAGCTGAACCGAGTGATCGACAGTAAAAATGAAGGGGATGGGGTCACCTATGCCGTACAATATGAATGTGCCAGCATGAAAGATCTGCATTATTATCAAGTAAACCACGCCAAGCGTTTGCAAGCAGAACACAGTGCGAAATACGAAGGAAATTATGTCGCCTTTCGCACTTTGCTAGAGATCGTGGAGCAGGGTACTTATAGTAGCGAGGAAGTATAGAAGTAGTTTAAAAACAAAAAGGCGAACACCTATGAGGTGCTCGCCTTTTTTTATTTGCTTGAATTTTGAATTGGAGAATATTCCCATCAAGGAAACAATCGTCCGTAATAACGCGGAAATGGAATGGTCTCGCGAATGTGCTGAACACCGGTCAACCACATGATCAAACGCTCGAAACCTAAGCCGAAGCCCGCATGCGTAACAGAACCATAACGGCGAAGATCCAAGTACCATTCAAACTCTTCCATTGGTAGTTCATGATCGATCACCCCTTGCTTCAGTATTTCAAAATCGGTTTCTCTTTCTGATCCACCAACCAGCTCACCAAAGCCTTCTGGTGCCAATAGATCCACCCCTTTCACGAATTCCGGATCATCATCATAGGTCTTCATATAGAAAGCCTTAATGTTTTTCGGCCATTTATAGACCATGATCGGAATACCATAAACCCTGGTCAAGGCCTTCTCATGAGCCGAACCAAAGTCCTCCCCTACCGGGAAGTTCTTCGCCATTTCGATCCATTCTGGAATATTACGCGCATCTTCCTCAGTTAGTTTCTTCAAGCGTCCCTTCAAACGATCCACTTTACTTTGGAAATAATTGCGTTTTCCTTTCTTCATACCTCCTTTGGCCAGCTCCGCCTCCGTGCTCTCAATTTCCGCTTTGCAGCTTTCTATCTCCGCATGTACGGCCGCTAAATCCTCTTCCAATGCTTGGATGGATGTTTTACCATTCACTTCCATTTCACCGCGAATGATCTTACAAGCATCCATATAAGTAACACGCGGGAAAGGCTGGTTGATATTTTCAAATAGTACCGTATCTCTTTCTAATATCTCCAACTCCTCTTTACAGTCCTTGAATACATCGTTCACTATTGATTTCACAAAGTCTTCGATCAATTCCATATCCATGTCCAGATCATAAAAAGCCATCTCAGGCTCAATCATCCAGAACTCACTTAAATGTCGTGGGGTAACAGACTTCTCTGCTCTAAAAGTCGGACCGAAAGTATAGATCTTACCAAAGGCCATGGCCATGGCCTCACCATACAATTGCCCTGATTGTGATAAGAAAGCTTCTTTTTCGTAAAAATCAGTTGCGAAGAGAGTCGTCGTTCCCTCACAAGCATTTCCAGTCAATAAAGGCGCATCCATTTGTAAGAAACCTCTTTCTTGGAAAAACTGATGAATGGCGTACATCGCACGGTTACGCACTCTCATGATCGCCCATTGCTTCTTCGACCGTAACCAAAGATGGCGGTTATTCATTAAGAAATCCACCCCATGTGCTTTCTTCGAAATGGGATAGTCTTGCGTAGGAGCATGTATTAGTTCTACTGCGCTAGCCTTCAACTCAAAACCACCTTCCTGCCGTTCATCAAGTACTACTGTACCTGAGATGCTCACCGCAGCTTCAAGCGTAAGACGTTTGGCCACCTCTAATACCTCTTCTCCTACATTCTCCAACTCAACGATACACTGCGTATAACCTGACCCATCGCGTAAAACGATGAATACTACTTTACCTCCGGTTCGTTTGTTGCTGACCCAACCTTTTAAGGTGACTTCTTGATCAACATATTTATGCAGATCGCTAATGTAAACCATGATGCTATTTCTTTATGGAAAGTGGATGTTAATCTAAATTCATTCTTCAAGCATTACCGCAACCACCACCATCTTTATTTATTAGAAATTGAAGTACAAAGATAATCGTAAGTTGAAAATGACAATAATAAGGAGTAGAATTCAGATATGGTTTTAGAAACAGTCACATAGAACCAAAAGTTCCATTGCAAAGCACCACAGCAAAGCTATAATGGGCTTGGTTTTTGTGGATAGCAAAACTTTTTTTTCTCCATATTTCATCCTCTGATTTTGGAACAAATTTTGGTAAAGCTCGTATAATCTTATGTTACTTTATCCCATTCATCTTTTCCAAACAGCAGCAAAATGACCTCAACTTACTGCAAATCAATTACTTACAAACACAAATGCTTAAATAAAAAGCTATCTGATTCAATTATTTCTTCTCTTGGCTATTGCCACAAAGCACATATTTATCTATTTTAGCGACAGCAACAGATTTTTTTTATTGCATGCACCTATGCAAGGTTAAGAGAGAAGTTTCTCCTGCTTCTGTTACAAACCGCCCGCAATTCGTCACAAATTCGTAAAAGTTCTACTCGTTTGTTAATCGACTAAGCTATTTGGCTTCTTCTTGGTCTTATCCCTCGTAACAAACGCCACAAATAATATGACAAGTCCTATGCTAAAGCAGAGACAGACCCAAAAAATGCTACAAAAGCTGTCGCCGCAGCAGATTCAGTTAATGAAACTATTGCAGGTGCCAACAGCAGCTTTAGATCAGCGTGTAGAACAAGAATTAGAAGCAAATCCAGCTTTAGAGAAAGATACCTTCGAGGAAGAGCAAGATCCTATTGAAGAGGCTTTGTCTGGTCGTACAGAAGAGGAGAAAAAAGAAAAAGAAGAGGAAGAATACGATCCATATGAGGACTTCGACATGTCAGATTATCTGACCAATGATGAAGTCGGTTCCTATAAACTGCGTACAGATAATTACGTAGACCCTGACGAAGAAAACAAGACCATTCCTATTGCTGTCATTCATAGCTTCCACGAGGAACTGGAAAAGCAGTTGGGGCTGGTACCGATGGCAGACGACAAAAGAAAATTAGCACTTCAACTGATCGGCAGTATTGATGATGATGGCTATCTGCGAAGAGAGATCGAAGCTATTGTTGATGATCTTGCTTTTTCACAAAACGTGCAAACGGACGAAGCGGAATTAGAAGAGGTTCTAGAAATCGTACAAAACTTTGAACCGGCTGGGGTTGGTGCTCGCGATCTACAAGAGTGTTTATTGATTCAAATCAGAAGACGCCCCAACGAAAGCAACCGCTATTTAGACATAGCGGAAGATATTTTAGAAAATCACTTTGACGAATTTGCTAAAAAACACTATGATAAACTCATCCGTTCTTTAGGTATTAGAGAAGACGATTTGCGTCTATCTATTGATGAAATCTTAAAGCTTAACCCTAAGCCCGGCGGAACATTAGTGAATAATAACAAGCCGGAACACTATATCATTCCTGATTTCACCATCACCAATAATAACGGAATATTAGAACTCACTTTGAACGCCCGTAATGCACCTGATTTAAGAATCAGTGATACATACAAGGATATGTTACGGGACTACAGCAAAACGAAGAAACGAACAAAGCAGCAGAAAGATGCGGTCATGTTCATTAAGCAGAAAATAGATTCCGCGAAGTGGTTCATAGATGCGATCAAGCAACGCCAGCAAACGATGCTGAATACGATGAACGCCATCATGAATTATCAGTACGATTATTTTTTAACAGGTGATGAAGTAAAACTTCGTCCGATGATTTTAAAGGATATTGCTGAAATCACAGGTTTAGATATTTCGACCATTTCAAGGGTATCTAACAGCAAGTACGTTCAAACCGAATTTGGTACTTTCAAATTAAAGTCCTTCTTCTCAGAGTCGCTGCAAACAGATAGCGGTGAGGAAGTTTCTACGCGTGAGGTGAAAAAGATATTAAGTAGTTTGATCGAAAAGGAGAACAAACGCAAGCCTTTATCTGATCAAAAGCTTACAGAGAGTTTGGTATTGCAAGGCTATAATATCGCTCGTAGAACAGTAGCGAAGTACCGTGAGCAGTTGAACATTCCTGTGGCAAGACTGAGAAAGCAGCTCTAAAAATGAGGTAGTTTAAAGTTATTTTCTCGACCTGACCTCTAAGTCATTGATCCTGGATACTTCAGCTTTTTTTCGCCCCGTACTTTTCAAGTACGAAACTCAAAAAGAGCTTCGTCTCCAAAATCAAGCACTTAGACGCGGTTCAGATGAAAAACTTTAAACTACCTCAGCATAAATCATAACAAACCGTAAAAAACGGGCAAGAAGGAACTATTCTTTCTTGCCCGTTTTTTTAT
>JAHDGT010000402.1 GCA_020631675.1 Bacteroidota bacterium | reverse complement strand
ATGGATCTTCTACATGTTCTAAAACCCAACAGAAAAAAGCCGCATCAAAACTGTTACTTTTAAAAGGCATATCCATAGCATCCGCCCTCCTAAAATCCACAATGTCGGTGTACTTCTTAAATGACTTTTTAAAATTCACTTTCGCTTGGGCGACCTGGGTAGCTTCGTAATCAATCGATGTCAGATTGATGCCTTTATACCTGCTTAACAACTCAATGGTCTGAGCACCGACCCCACAACCCACTTCTAATACATGACCAGCCCCATTCAAATCAATGGTATCGTAGATCATAGGTGCTAAAAAGTCCGCTTGAGAACGGAGTCGCTCTCTTTCTTCTGATGTGTATCCATGTAAATAAGATTGTCCCATACTTTATTTACTTTCTCAAAGCCGGCGCTTTATTGATCAATTCAACACTAATGAACTTCGCAGGTGCATTACCGCCTAAAAGTAAGGATTTCGTTAACAATTTAAATCGGTAAGTCTTTTCTTGTTCTTTCCTTTCAGCGAAAGTTAACTTCGCCAAGGCATCATATTCTTTTTTTGACACAAAATAAATATGCACATTGCCATCATCATCTAAAGTGAAAAGTCGCTTGTTACCCAAAATCGGTTCTAAGATATAGCTACGAAACAGACCACCTTGCCCAACATCGATCAACTGTATGTATTCTTCACGTTCTGCTATTTCCGCATCTCCACCAGTCAATCGGAAGCGAATAATTGTCAGAATGAATGCTACTAAAAAGAACAATAGAAAACCAAGTAAAAAACTTTTCAACATGTAAAGGGGTATTTGTATTTCAAGTTAACATCCTAAATCAATAAATTGTTTTTTTATCAAATGCATTTTAAACTAAACGTCCACTAGCTGTTTTCTACATTGCACTCATTAATTTTGCAGTACCAAATAAAACCATGTTGCCAGAAATCCCCCTGAAATATCTGTTTAAGTCCTTTGCGATCAGCCTCCTTGCTCTGATCGTCTTATATCTACTAGACAATAACTTCAGCGCGTACATCTGGCTACTGCTCAGCCCGGATACCGCCTTGGGCGAATTCCCCTATTGTGAAAGCTTGTGTTGGGAGGATCTGTTCCGACAAAAAGTGAATGTCTATTCCAATATCTTTTACCTTTTCACTGGAGTGCTACTCATTCAATTAGAATGGGGTAATGCAAACTATGCTCTTAAGCAAGATCGCAACTTTTCGGTCACTGCTGTATTGCTGGGCATCGCTTTGATCTATTTGTTTTTTGGAAGTAGCATCTTCCACGGCTCAATGATCTACTTGGGTAAAAGACTCGACATCAATGCAATGGATGCCGTACTGATCGGCATCAGTCTAATGGCCATCAATAGGTATTGCACCAATGTAGAACGGACTTATTTCCGCCCTGTCCATTTGGTTTTACTCTTTCTCATAGGCACCATCGTATGCTTCGGATTATTCTTTTTCATTAATGGCATTGCCCTATTCATCGGCATTTTAGCCATCGCTTTTATCTTCTCTTTACTCAACTACAAGAAAAACCCAGAAAGCTATAATCTCTTTTTACTACTCATTTCATTACCCGTACTCATCATTGCCTTTAGCCTTCATTTAATGGACAAAGCACACATCATGTGTACGCCTGAATCCTGGCTGCAATTCCATAGCATATGGCATGCCATGACTGCCGTTGGCGCATTCATAGCCTACAGCTTCTACAAACAGGAAGAACAAAACAGAATAGAGACCACAAAACGCACCCTTTATACGCAGGTGTAAGGACTTAAGGATAAACCCGCCCACCCCTCAAATAAGTACCGATCACATTCACATTGCCGATCTGATTAGGCGTGCTGTCAAAAAGATCGCGACTCAACACCACGAAATCCGCCTCTTTGCCTGCTTCTATGGAGCCAACTCGCTCTTCTTGTCGCATCACATAAGCGGCATTAATGGTATAGGCTTTGATCACTTCCTCCAAAGTCAACTCTTGCGGACTGCGGGTGATCGCGTTCTTCATGCCTGTAAAAGGATTTAGATCACTCACATCCCAATCACTACTTAGGGTGACTCTCGCCCCAGCTTCGTGTAGATCTTTAATCGGAATTTGCGGGGCAGCCAGATCCGCACCGATCAAATAATCATTATCGTGCCAGTGGTCCGGGCAACTGAAATCTCCTGCTACCTGTGCATCCGCGGTCACGTTCAGTCCAGCAAAGCGACTATAATCCGCGGGATCCACCATTTCCACATGCGTTAATCGATGTCTGCCCGCCGCGCTGCCTGATTCTTCAATGGCATTCAAAGCCTCATGCACCCCTCTATTCCCGATCGCATGGATGTGAAAATCAAAGCCCGTTCCTTCCAAAGCTGCGATGTATTGGGCGGCTCTATCCTGCGAAAAATAATTCAAACCATTATTGTCAGCTTGCTCAAAGTAGTCGATCACATATTCCTGATTCAAAGCCGCGGTGGTATTGTGAGTGATCCCATCACTATACAATTTGATCTGATTGATCTGCAATAATCGAGTCGGATCATAACTGTACAAAGATTGCAAAGTAGTCAACTGACTCGCATCTTCTTCTGTTGGATAGGCCCACAAACCTAAATTCACACGTGCCGTCAGTTTCCCCTCATCCTCCAAGCGTTTCCACGTTAAATGATGGTCTCTTTTCCAGTAAGCACGTGCATCACAAATAGACGTGATGCCATATCTCGCCAGTTCCGGCAGACCATAATCCACTAATCCTAAATAGTCATTATCCACACTATTCGGATTAGAAGCCACTGCCTCATCGATCATCATATTGCCCGCATTATCAATCAAAACCCCATTAGGCACAGCTGCTCCATCACGCATAATAATACCCCCGATAGGATCATCTACCGCCTCCCAAAAACCCAGCTCTTGTAAAGCATAAGTATTACACCAAATAGAATGCGACGTCTGCTCCATCACTGCGATCGGTCGATCCGTACTCACCTCATCTAAAATCTCTCTGGGCGGACGATCCGCTTCTAATAACACATCCAACCAATGCCCCCAACCCAACAGCCAGCCATCACCCGGATGATCCAGATGTGCCGCCTCCACATCAAAAACATAATTTTCAGGATTCCACACATTCTCATTCACCGTGAACTGAAAATTATCCGATGATGCCTCCAATGGGTGCATATGCACATCATGTATGCCCGGCATGACAAAATCCCCGGCCAGATCCACCAATTCCGCATCTGGTCCCGCCAGTGCCAACATCTCTTCATCCGTACCCACTCCTTCTATCCTACCATCCACCAAATACATGGCATCCGCCCAGGGCTGCGCCTCATTCACCGTATAGATCTTCGCATTATAGAATACCTTTTCTCCTTCCGCGTTCTCACTGCCTTCTTCTTTACAAGACGCTAAAAACAGTAATAGAATGAGCCAGTAATAAGTGTGATTTAACATGCTTGTATTTGTTTTCTTTGGGTGCGTATACGCAATAAAAAGGGGGATGTTTTTTCATTCAATTATTGGTCAGTAAAGACAAAGGGGTTCGTATTCGGCAAAGGAGACGCCCGTATTGGGCGTCTGTACAAATCATTCCCTTTTTACTGCGTATACCGGGCTATCCGTTCAAATTCAGCCGCTGCCTGCTGCTGTTTGGCAGGCGTAGCGGTGTCTTCCTCTGATCAGCCCCGCTACGCCGCCAAACAGGGCGCATTCAGGCGGCTTCATAACCACTACTATCCCTCGCACGAAGATTAATTTTGTTGCTTAATAATCAAACTCCATGATCGTGAAGCCCCTGAGCACCCACCAACTGATATGAACGATTCCTGGCAAGAACACCCAGAACATTGTAAACCAAAAGCCTGCACGCCAAGCAGCCGGACCAAAGGTTCTTCCCTTTGCTGTAAAAAGCTCTACTACCCAGCCAAATGTATAGCAGATATTGCCACCAAAAAATAAAAGGAGTACCATAATGGGTTCTACCAGATCCGCTCCATCGGGAATGCGAATCACCGCAGCCATTAAAGACAGACTAATGATCGTGCCTACGATCATGAACAGATTATAAGGAATACGCCTTAACTCCCACCACATAATGATCTCGCCGGCATGTCGCTTTTCCTTATCTGGTGTTTGTAATAGCCAATCGAAGAATTTCATATGTTGAATATAGATCGTTTAAATTTATTTTCTCGACCTTACGGAACTATTTTGGGTATTTAGAGATAAAGAAGGACAGGCTTTCCTTGCCGACAAACTGTCTGAATGGGCAGTTTGTTTCTTCGTAGGCGGGAGCACACACGGGTGCTCCCCTACTAAAGATACCCCTGTACATTTATGAGGCTGTTTTACTTTTAGGATGCGCAAGGGATAGGAGTGGTAATGAAGCCGCTGAATGCGCCCTGTTTGGCGGCGT
>JAHDGT010000401.1 GCA_020631675.1 Bacteroidota bacterium | reverse complement strand
TATTTGGTTACAACCGACGATGGTGCATTTGCCAATGTCAAATATTACGAATTAGAAGTGACACATTAAAACAAGTGCCCGGACAAAAGTAGGCGTATAGCTTAAGACGTAGCTAAAAGAGCAAGTCAGGAGCAACGATTATTTTTGTCCAGGTACTTTACTTAAATTTTAGACCTCGTTTTTAATTACCCTAACGTAATGCTATAAAATACGAAGTATAAACTTGCTCCCGATTTTATTTGAAAATAACTTTAAACTACCCCAATACAACAGCATACACGATGGACATTAAACCAACTAAAGAATTTTTCTTTGGCGAACAAACGCCTTGGGAAGAAGTAGGTCCGGGACTTACTCGCCAAATGATGGGCTATGACAATAAAATCATGCTCGTTAAAGTACAGTTCGAAGTAGGCGCCGTAGGACAGCTACATGAACACTATCACTCACAAGTGACCTATGTTGAAAGTGGGGAGTTCGAAATGACCATCGGAGATCAGGTGAAAACGATCAAAACTGGTGACTCTTACTATATACCGCCACATGTAATGCATGGTTGTGTATGTACCAAAAGAGGCGTACTCATTGATGTATTCAGTCCTGCAAGAGAAGATTTTCTACCTACACCTGATAAAGCATAATCCCTGTGAAAATAAATGGATTAAGGTGGTGGATCATTGGCTTGATCGCTTTAGCCACCATCATCAACTATATTGACAGAGGTACTTTAGGTATACTTTGGCCCGAAATCGCGAAAGATATTGGTTTATCAGAAAGCGATTCCAAGAATGCCTATGCTACTATTTCTCTTTTCTTCTTGATAACCTACGCTTTTAGCAAGGGGCTTTCAGGACGAATATTTGATGTAATAGGTACGCGTATGGGCTTTGTTGCTTCAATTACTATTTGGTCTGTTGCGGCTATGCTACATGCCGTAGCAAAAGGAACGGCAAGCTTCAGTGCATTCAGAGCTCTGTTAGGAATTGGTGAAGCAGGTAACTGGCCCGGTGCTGCCAAAGCCAATGCAGAATGGTTCCCCGTCAAGGAACGAGCTCTAGCACAGGGTATTTTCAACTCGGGAGCTTCCATTGGTGCCATCATATCCGCACCCTTGATCGCCTATCTTTTCACCCTAATTGGCTGGAGAGGTACTTTCTTCGCTACTGGTGCCATCGGTCTACTCTGGATCATCCCTTGGATGTTTCTTAACAGAGGTAAGCCCGGAGATAATATGCTACTCACTAAAGAAGAAAGAGAGTACATCTTTTCCGATAGACCTAAAAAAGAAAATAATATAGATGATGGTGGACTTGGTTGGTCTCAATTGCTGAAATACAAAGAATCTTGGGGTATACTCATCGCTAGGTTCATGTTAGATCCAATTTGGTGGTTATTCGTTATTTGGCTTCCTATTTATCTCAATGATGCATTCGGATTTAATGTAAAAGAAATCGGAGCTTTTGCTTGGGTTCCTTATGTAGGTGCCGCGTTAGGAAGTATCTTTGGCGGATATATCGCACAAGTCTTTATCACAAGAGGCTGGACGGTCAATCGCACTAGGAAATCCATCATTTTTGTATCCGGTATATTTATGTTAGTCGGACTACTACTTGGTGCTCAAGCAAGTGATCCAACCATAGCCATGATACTCATCGCATTAGTACTTTTTGGTTTCCAAATGGCAATTGGTAATATACAGACCATGCCCGCAGATTACTTTGCAGGAAACTCTGTAGGTACTTTGGCGGGATTAGGAGGTACAGCAGCGGCTATAGGTACTATCATTTTATCTACCTATTTAGTACCAGCGCTTACCGAAGTGAGTTACACACCAGTCTTCTTGATGGGAGCAGCACTTGTTCCAATAGGTATCGGTGCTTTATTCATACTTGGAGGGAACATCTCTAAAATAGATGTGGAATAACATGTATTCCCCCTTTTAATTAACAAAACATTTAATCGCTATAATTATCAGACATATGAAATTGACAGGAAAAACGGCTATCGTAACTGGTGGAGCAAGAGATATTGGTAGAGCCATTTCTATTAAGTTAGCAAAGTTAGGAGCTAATGTTGTTGTTAATTATCGCAGCAACGAAGCTACTGCTAATGAAACAATAGATTTGATCAAAGCAGCGGGTGGGGCAGCAATCGCCGTAAAAGCCGATATGACCAAATTTGCCGATTGCAAGCACTTAGTTGATAAAACAGTCGAAGCATATGGTAATGATATCCATATCCTGGTGAATAATGCTGGTGGATTGGTTGCTAGAAAAAAATTACATGAAATGGATGAAGAGTTCTGGGATCACCTTATGACCCTTAACCTTAAATCTGTTTTCATGATGCATAAGGTAACCGTACCTCATATGCCAAGCGGTAGCTCTATCGTGAATCTTGCTTCTCAAGCCGGACGTGATGGCGGTGGAGGTGGTGCGTCTGCATATGCGACTTCAAAAGGTGCCGTTATGACTTTCACTCGCTCTATGGCTAAGGAATTAGGCCCACAAGGTATTCGTGTAAATGCCCTTTGCCCAGGTATGATCGCTACTACCTTTCATGATACTTTTACTCCTGACAATGTTAGAGAAATCGTAGCGAACAAAACCCCGCTAAGAAGAGAGGGAACCTCAGAAGAGGTGGCCGACCTTGTTGCTTGTTTGGCTTCTGATGAAACTTCTTTCGTTTCTGGTGCTAACTTCGATATAAATGGCGGTTTAGCATTTTCTTAAAAAGTTTACAATAGCATCTGCTCATGAAGAAAGTCGTAACTTTTGGAGAGATCATGCTCCGTTTAGCACCTCAGGCTAATTTGAGATTCTCACAAGCCAGCTCCTTCAACGTCATTTATGGTGGTGGAGAGTCTAACGTTGCCGTTTCTTTAGCCAATTACGGTATTCCAGTCGACTTCGTAACCCGGTTGCCTGCTAATGATATCGGAGAATGCGCACTCATGGAAATGCGAAAACGTGGCATTGGCACACAGTATATTCTAAGAGGAGGAGAGCGCTTAGGTATCTATTTCCTTGAAACCGGTGCTGTGTCACGAGGCTCTAAAGTGGTATATGATAGAGCGCACTCCGCCATGTCAACTATTGATAAAGGTATGGTTGATTGGGAAGCCGTCTTTCAAGACGCTGGCTGGTTTCACTGGACGGGCATCACCCCTGCTATTTCTCAGGGAGCAGCTAATGCATGTCTTGAGGCTATTCAAGTGGCCAACCGTATGGGGGTGACCGTTTCTACCGATTTGAACTATCGCAAAAAGCTATGGAAATACGGCAAGTCTCCAGCTGAGGTGATGCCTGATTTAGTAGCTGGCTGTGATGTGATTCTGGGAAATGAAGAAGATGCAGAGAAGCATTTTGACATCCACCCCCAAGAAGTGGATGTGACACAAGGTGACTCTATTAAAGCGGAATCCTATCGTTCTGTTTGTACCCAGTTGATGGAACGTTTTCCAAGAGCTAAAAAGGTCATTGTAACGCTACGGGGGTCTATTAGCGCCTCGCATAATACTTGGTCTGGTGTTCTTTACAATGGTGAAGAACTCCTCACTACCAACACCTATCAGATCACGCATATCGTGGATCGTGTGGGTGGAGGTGATAGTTTTATGGGTGGTCTGATTTACGGACTATTACATTATCAGAATGACCAGAATGCACTTGATTTCGCAGTAGCTGCTTCTTGCCTGAAACACACCATTTATGGTGATGCCAACCTGGTAACAGTAGCTGAAGTAGAAAAGCTAATGCAGGGAGATGCCAGCGGAAGAGTTAGTCGCTAATACCATACCTACCTACTCAATAAAAATCTGACCAAATACATGTTCACTAGGCAACAAGTGCTTAACAATATGGAAGAGCTGGGTGTGATTCCGCTCTTTTATCACCCAAATGAAGAGGAGGCCAAGCAAATGCTTAAAGCCTGCTTTGAGGGTGGTGCTAGAGTCATCGAGTTTACACACAGAGGACCTTTCGCACAAGAGATTTTTCAAGCCTTGAGCCATTTTCGTTCAAAAGAAATGCCAGAGCTTATGCTCGGTGTTGGCTCTCTAACTGATGCGGCTTCTGCTGCTATGTACATGAATGCTGGTGCTGACTTTATAGTAACACCGGCCTTCAGAGAAGATATTGCCCGCATTTGCAACCGACGAAAAGTACTTTGGTCACCTGGCTGTGGCTCTCTCACTGAGATTTGCCAAGCCGAGGAACTAGGTTGTGATTTAGTAAAGCTCTTTCCAGGAGGGGTGTTCGGACCTGGCTTTATCAAAGCAGTCAGGAGCCCTCAACCGTGGACTAAGATCATGCCTACGGGTGGTGTGTCTTTTGATAATCTTAAATCATGGTTTGATGCTGGTGCGAGCTGTGTGGGTATGGGCTCAAAGCTGTTCACTAAAGAAATTGTTCAGAACAAAGATTTTGACCAATTGGCAG
>JAHDGT010000400.1 GCA_020631675.1 Bacteroidota bacterium | reverse complement strand
GCGAGCACGGGCATGCACATCATGATCATACTCACGATCATGAAGCAGATCAAGAAACGTCAGCAACAAGCGAGCATGTGCATACAGCCGATTGTGACCATGGGCATGATCACGCTCATCGCGAACAAGATGAAGAGCATGCACATACCGAACATAGCGGTCACGGGCATGGGCATGGGCATGAACACCACCACCATCACCACGGTGAAGACGAAAACTCACCCGAAGAAGACCGTCTACAAAATCAGGTGAGCATAAGTGATGTTGCTCATTTTCACGATAATGTAGAAGCCTCTACCTATTTTGATGCAGCGATCACCAACCGCTTAAGAGCCGCTTTAGCTGAGATGTGGCAATCGGAATTGCAGTTGCGATTAGGCAATTTAGCATCAGCACTGCCACATGAAGAAGAAGCTTTGCGGATCATTAAAGAAGTACAGCGTAAATCGAGAATTTATGTACATAAAGTAGGCTTTGATTCGCCACCCCTTCAACCATCCAAAAAACGCTTGAAAGGAGAGTTGGATGAGATTGAGCCAGCTTTACAACTAGAAGACTTAGATACTGAGCAAAGCTTAGCAATGACCGAAGCTGTTGTTGAGCTATTGGAGCAAAAGTTAGTCGCAAATGCTTCCGTTCTAGAAGGAAAAGACATTGCTTTATTAGAAGCAGCAGGAAGAGAATTATCAAAAGAAATGCTTGCGGGGCGGGCTTTGCCACTGCGTGCATTACAGTCGCTTCGCGATTTGATAGATGATGCCCGTAGCAAGCAAGGCCAGCTTTGTGCCTCTTGTGCGAGGCGAACTTTATTCAACTTATACAACAGCTTACCACAGACAGAAAACAGCAAGCTCCGCTCCGCGCCGGGAGAGATTTCACAATCCTACTATCGCTATTTGTATGATTGAGTTTGATACGACCAGCATCTTATTTTGCCTCTTGGCTTCGGTCTTTACTGCTTGGGCCTTGTACCAAGACGCTAAGTGGTGGTATTTGCGACTGCCCTTGTATTTCTGCTGTTTCGCCGGACTTCTTTTACTTTGGCTACGACCCCATGGTGAAATTCCCATAGATGCCCATAAAGCGATCTTTTGCAGTGAAAACACACCCACTGAGCTGCTGGATAGCCTATTTAAAGTCGACCCGGATCAAAAGGTATACAGTACAGATACCGCATTAGTTGCCCAATACAGCTATGTGGACTGGACACCCGATTTCAGCTTTTTACAGCAGTTAGATACCCCCATAGTGGCAGTAACTGTATTAGGAGATGGACTGGATGAAGCAGAGCTGCCCTATTTAGATAGCTTAGCGGTTGAAGAACAACTGAATCTGCCCCCTTCGGGCATTCATTTAGTGCGTTGGTCGCAACACTTAAGAGAAGGAGAACGCCTGCAAGTGCAAGGCAGTTTTCACCGCAATGAAATAGCTGTCGCAGCTGATAAAGCATTTCGACTACACCTGATCGGTGCGGGTGGGGTACAAGATTCAGTTGTTCTAAAAAAAGGTGCTGATCTCACCTTCGATTTAAGTGCGCAACTGAAACAAGCAGGGAAACACGTCTGGCATTTGGCAACATTGAGCCAAACAGGAGATACTTTAGCCTATGCATCCATTCCCTTTTCGGTGGAAGCCGAAGAAAGTAAAAAAATACTGCTCTTTAGTGCCCAAGCATCCTTCGAACTGAAATTTTTAAAACGTTGGTTGGTGGAGGAAGGCTATCCATTAGCACATCGAGCAAAGCTGAGTAAAGACAAGTATCAAGAAGATTTTAAAGGCATTGAGAAACAAGACTTAAGCATAAGCAGAGAAGCACTCAGCACCTTTGATTTACTGGTGGTGGATGAGCAGACCGCACTAGAATGGAATACCGAAGAGACAGCACTTTTAAAAGCGCACATACGTAAAACAGGAATGGGCATATTAGTGCTGATGGGGGAGAAAGAGAACGGAAATCAAGTGGCGATTTTAGAAGACTTCGACTACCGAGCCAGCAGTTCCGGAACAAGAGGGGAGGGGCGATTGCAAATAGGAGAGATGGGGTCAAGTACTTCAGAAGAAATGCAATTACCCCATCGTAATGTGAAAGCGAAAAACTCCACTCTAAATAACTTTAAAGGAATCATAAGATCATCAAATAAGCCAGATAAAGTGTTTGCGGCAGTCAAATCTTTCGGTTTAGGGAGAATAGCTATCAGTACACTCTTTGATACCTATAAACTGGCACTAAAAGGGAAGAAATCAGACCACCAACTGATCTGGGGGCAGCTATTTGATGCGATGATCACAGATTATGCAACAGGAGTCTGGTGGCGTTACGAACCCTTTGCACCAAAAGAAGGATACCCTTTGACCTTCATCTTGCCAGCGAAGAAGAAAGACCTGATGGACGAAGCAGAATGGCAAAGCCCCACAGCAGGAGAGGAGCCTTTGACTTTTGACCTACAATTGAATGAACACCAAAATTATTACATCGGCAAACTTTGGCCAGATACCATAGGCTGGCATCAATTGGTGTATGAGGCTAAAAACCTAGCGGTATATGTTCACCCCAAAACGGCTTGGAACATAGCTGCAAGAGCAGACAAAATCAATAAAACGGTTGAGCACATCCAAGAACTTAAATCCAAGGAGCTAAGCATAGAAAGAAAACAGTTAACAAGACAACAAGAATACCCGCTTTGGTACTGGTTCTTGTTATTTGTGTTCTCTTGGTTTTTCTTGTGGGTAATAGAGAAAAGGAAATAAAAAAAAGGTGTCTCCAAATAGGGGACACCTTTTACCTTTCTTATGCGGAATATTAAATCCGTTTTGTTAATGCGATATGTGTTTATAGCGTAAACGCATTATCCTCGATCAAGTGCTTCGCTACTCTTCTACGAGCCGCAACCGTATTGAACGGAGGGTACTTCGTAAAACGCTTCAAGCCCATTAACATCATGCGCAACTCATCGCCTTCAGCAAAAGCACAAACCGTATGCTTACCACTGATGTGAATGCGCTCTAAAGCATCGCTTAAATATACACGAGCCATATCAATGTATACCGAAACCGCTTCTTCTCCTTTAATACCCGCCATTTTCTCAGCACGCAATAAAGCAGATTCCGCAGCGAATAGATCGATCGCCATATCAGCAATACCCATGATCACTTCTTGCTCTTTCTTCAAAGTAGCCATTAGCTTCTGAACCGCAGCACCAGCCACCATTAGAACCGCTTTCTTAGCGTTCTTGATCGCTTTGTGTTCTTCAGCGAAAGCACCCGCTTCACCATTGCCGAAGCTAGGGATACTCATCAACTCTTTCTGAACCGCCATAGCAGGACCCATCAGATCCAATTTGCCCTTCATGGCACGCTTCAAGATCATATCTACCGCCAATAAACGGTTGATTTCATTAGTACCCTCGAAGATGCGGTTAATACGAGCATCGCGATAAGCACGAGCAGCATTGTATTCTTCACTATAACCATTACCACCGTGGATCTGTACGTTCTCATCAACTACATAATCCAAAACCTCAGAACCCAATACCTTGATGATCGCACACTCAATAGCATATTCTTCAGCCGCCTGTAATTTCGCCTGTGCGGATTCTACACCCTGACCGACTAAGTCTTGCTTATGAGATTCTAACAAATGACCAACACGGAAATTCGCACTTTCTAAAGCATAGATGCGAATAGCTTGCTCCGCCAATTTATGACGAATCGCCCCGAACTTAGAAATAGGCATGCCGAACTGCTCGCGCTCATTCGCATACTTAATAGAAAGATCAGCCGATGCTTTCGCACCACCACAAACGGCAACACCTAACTTAAAACGACCAATGTTCAACACATTGAAAGCGATCAAGTGGCCTTTACCGATCTCACCTAAGATGTTTTCTTTAGGCACTTTAACCCCCTCAAAGAAAACCTGACGAGTAGAAGAACCCTTAATACCTAATTTATCTTCTTCCGCACCTAAACGAATGTTCTCCGCGTCTCCATCAACAATAAAGCCAGTGAATTTTTCACCGTCGATCTTTGCGAATACGATGAATACATCCGCGAAACCTGCATTGGTGATCCACATTTTCTGACCCTCCAAAATGTAGTGCTCGCCATCTTCGGTCAACACCGCTTTAGTACGTGCAGCTAAAGCATCAGAACCAGAACCCGGCTCCGTCAAACAGTAAGAAGCTTTCATCTCACCGCTAACTAAACCTGGTAAGTACTTGTCTTTCTGGGCTTGTGTACCAAAATATAAAATCGGCAAAGTACCAATACCCGTATGTGCGGAGTAGGATACACTGAAAGCATTTGCTCCACCTAAAATTTCAACCAATTTCGTTTCGGTGGTCACTTTAATATCCATACCACCATACTGCTCAGGAATAGCTGCCCCCAATAAGCCTAACTCACCCGCTTTTTCTAAAAGCTTTACAGTCAAACCTTCTTCTTGCTTGTCAATTCGA
>JAHDGT010000399.1 GCA_020631675.1 Bacteroidota bacterium | reverse complement strand
CTTCAAAATCAAGCACTTAGGCGCGGTTCAGATGAAAAACTTTAAACTACCTCTATGAAAACACTAACAATTCCAATTGCAAGATTAAATGCGGCTCCTTTGGTCATAAGGGTTTTTATAGCTGCTTTTATGATCTATTTTGTGCTATTCATTTTAGCCCCTCATTGGCTAGATGGCTTGTCTCCTTGGATTCCTTTTGTTGTTTTTATACTGTTTCTGCTCGCAGCAAGTGCATACGGAGCCTACCACTTGAGTCAAATCAAGGGCTATGTGAAGATTTATCTAAATGAAGGTGATTCTAAGATCCGATTGAAAAAAGAAATTGGACTCAAGATCCAAGAAGAAATTATCCTCACTAAACGGATTTGGTGGAACCGTAAATACGCTGAAAAGAACAAAAGAAAGGGAGAGTATAGTTGGTTACTTTTGAATTTTGAAAGTGGTCGATCGCTTTATCTTTATCAACGTATAGCAGCTCATACAGATCAAATAGAGCAGCTCAATTTCTCCGAGCATATGCAGCGGGATCCGAACGCTTTTTATTTTGATGAAAACTGCTTTCAGACCAATATGGATCTGATGGATCTTTTCCAACAATTAAAGTCGATCCCGATACTAAAGAACCCCTTCCATGAAAACTAGAAAAAAATCCAACTGGAAAAGATATGCCTACTGGATCTTCATGGGCTGCTTGCTTTTATTATGGCGATTTGACTACGAATACACCTATTGCGAGATCACTGATGGTACAGAGGTTTGCTACACCCAATATCTATTAGATAACCGCTATTGCAACTGGAAAACCAAAGGACACTGCCCCAATAGCTCATTTATCCGACACAATGCTTATGTGGATGCTTTGCGCAGCAGCTGCGAGCGCTACAAAAGAAACCAAAATCAAATGGATCGCCGTTTCATAATGGGCAGCATGGATTATGGTACAAGAATGGATAAATACGAAAAACTAATGGGTGACAAAGAACTGAAGATCGATAGCATAGTACATTACAAAGACCTGATATTTAGTCATTGGCATATAGAATGAAGCGATTTTTTGGTAAATTTAAACCACCTCTATTTCATGAATCTTATTGAGCACTTCCTCAGACTATATTATCTTAGACGTATGAAAGTAAGACCAAGCGAAGAGCACATCAAAGAAATGGCAGAATTGATAGATTGTGGTTTCGTCTGCCATTTCAATACGGAAACAGGAGAGATTGTTCAAGTTCCTGACCAATCTCACCCTTATGTGGATATGAGTTTATGGGAAGAAGACTTAAGTGAACTTGAAGATGAGAGCGAAAAGTTCATTTTTATAGACAGTGTTTCAAGTAGGGATGGCTACCAGATCATGAAAGATTTCGCGCTTTCTTTAAATAAAGGGCGTTTGAAAAATAAATTATTAAAAGCATTAGAACGCAAAAAGCCTTTCCGAAATTTTGGAGATATAATGCGCTATGAAGATGAGATGAGAGATGAATGGTTCAAGTTTAAAACAGCAGCTTATCAAGAGCATGTTCGTGCCCAAATCAAAATGCATGAGGAAGAAGAAATGGACTACGAGTATGATGAAGATGATTATGAATATGATGAGCCTATGAACTTGAGTGAAATAAAAGGCACGTATAGAATGGATGATGGCACGCCCGTTAATCCCGACGATCATCCTAAACCCAGCCTGTGCTTGCTCTGCAAGAAAAACGATGACCCTAATGAAGAGATCCTTTGTAATTTGAACAGAATGGATCAACTAGGTGCGAAAGAATTCATTTGTGCGGCGCATGTGCCTGTTTTCTCTGAAAACTAATATGAAATCTGCAACTAATACTAAACATTGCTAAATAATTGTAGCTTTATTTATATAGATTTCAGTTTTAAAGTGCCATGCTATGAAAAATGAAGCGAGACAGCAAAATGGATATGAAAAACTGGTAGAGATTTATTTAAATCATCATAAAGAAGGTGAGCTGCTGCTGGAATATATAGAACTAGCAAAAAAAGCGATCAATTTTGAAAATGGCTTCATCTCCTATATCGAAGATCAATATTATGAAGTCATACAATCAAGCACGCTGAATAATAAGTTGAAAAGCGGTGCGGTCTTCAAAACCTGTGATACCCTATGTGAAGAAGTGGTCATAAATGGCAAACCCATCTATCATTGTAAACTTATAGACACACCTTTATACAACTTGCCAGGCAGGGCATATTTAGATACGGAATCTGTCATTGGTCTACCTTTGGTCGTAGAAGGCGAAATATGGGGTACACTTACTTTGTGTTCTACTTCTGAAAGTGATGAAGATTTATACCTGAACAACAAAAACTTTTTGGATCTGATCTCTATGATGGTCGCCAAGATCATTCAAAACCATAAGCTCAGAAACAAATTGAAAGCGAGTGAGAATCTATTGAAAATGGGGGAGGAGTTTCTCGAAATCGCCACCTATAAACGATTCTTGAATAATGATCAAGTAGAAAGCACGAGCAGCTTTTTTGATATTTTCAATATTCCTCCTATTGAAGAGGGTAAAATGACAACAGCTGTAGCCAATATGGCTATGAGCAAGGTCATAGATGCGGACAAACTACTGGTACAAGAGAGGTACGAGAGAAGTAAAACGGAAGATGTACCGGCATTTGAATATAGAATTGCCATTGCTAATAATAAAGTAAAATGGCTAAGGCACAAACTGAAATATGTAGGTGAAAGCGGCTATGTGCTCGGCGTTATACAAGATATATCCGACTTAAAGCAAACAGAGTTAAAGCTAAAAAGTAAAAACGAAGAGCTGGAACAATTCGCTTATGCGACAGCGCATGATCTGCAAGAGCCACTGCGTACCATAACTGGTTTTATTGACGTATTAGAGAAAAAGACAAGTGAAAATTCGAGAGCCCTGGGAGGTGAAGAACGACAATATTTAAACTTCATCAAAAGTGCGGCCACCAGAATGAAAAACCAAATAGACGGATTGTTGGATCATTCCAGAATTGGTAGACGAAAAGAAAAATTGAGCATCAATATTAATCTATTGCTTAGTGATATTGTAGAGGATCTACAGCAAAAAATCAAAGAAACCTCTGCCATCATTGACATTGCTGATATGCCTATCATCAAGGGATATAAAATGGAAATGCGACTTTTGTTTTTGAACTTACTGACCAATGCCTTGAAGTTTTCCCGCCGAGGTATTGATCCGCATATACAAGTGCGTTGTAAAGAAGAAGATGTGCAGTGGGTGTTCTCCGTCAAAGACAATGGTCTGGGCATAGCCGATGAGCATAAAGAAAGGATCTTCAAAATTTTCATTCGGTTAAAACCAAGAGAAGACTATGAAGGGACTGGTATCGGCTTAGCTCAAGTGAAAAAAATCGTAGATTTGCACAATGGTGACGTACAAGTTGACTCCAAATTAGGTAGTGGCTCAACTTTCAGGTTTACGATTAAAAAATAGGATATGAGGAAGCTAAATTGTGTATTGTTGATCGACGATTATCACCCGACCAATGTCTTGCATACCATAGCGATCGAGGATACCAAAAGAGTAGCGCATACCTTAGCTTTCACAGACGCTGAAAAAGCACTGACCTACCTTTTAAACATAGAAGACGAGCAATACATCAAACCCAATGTGATTTTTCTGGATATAAACATGCCTGGCATGAATGGCTGGGATTTTATTCAAGAATACAAAAAACTGACAGCCGATAAAAAATCTGATATCCTATTGTTCATGCTGTCCACCTCCACCCATCCTGATGATTTGGATAAAGCGGATAAGGAAGAGGAAGTAAAGGGATACATCTACAAGCCCCTTACGACAGAGACCATGCTTGAGGTCATAGAAAAGTATTTTGAGCACTGATCAACAAGATTTGCTCGATTTTTAAAACCAAATGGAGAAAAAGCTGTTCAGCCCTTGAAATGAATATCCTTAAAAAATGGTTTACATCAATAAGAAAGGACGATAGATCAATTGTTCTTCTACTGATTAAAGGTTATTTGGCATTAACTGTAATCTGTTTCGGCTTGCTTTTGTTGCCTATTTGCCAATCTGGAAGTACCAGTTTGGTCAATCATTTGTTTTTCGCAGTTTCTATTGTCAGTACAACGGGCTTAGCACCTGCTGATTTTACAGATTCATACAACTTAGTTGGTCAAATACTCAGCTTGTTTTTCATTCAGCTAGGAGGGGTAGGCTATATGGCATTGAGTTCCTTCATCATTTTGAAACAGTCTGATAAATTACCAAGTATATCCGCCCGACTGCTTCGTTTAGAGTTCAATCTCCCACAACGTTACCCACTATTGACTTTTATTTATAGTGTATTCTATTTTACCCTTTTTATAGAGACCATCGGAGCAATTTTTCTCTACTACGGTTTCAAGCAGACTGGTATGGATAATGCATTTTTTTTAGCCATTTTTCATAGTGTTTCCGCTTTTTGCACCGCTGGTTTCAG
>JAHDGT010000398.1:0-4347 GCA_020631675.1 Bacteroidota bacterium | reverse complement strand
CGGATGGTGCGGGTACAGACGCTACAGGAACTGATGCGACCGGCACGGATGGTGCGGGTACAGACGCTACAGGAACTGATGCGACCGGCACGGATGGTGCAGGTACAGACGGTTCTGGTACAGACGGTTCTGGTACTGATGGTTCTGGCACAGACGGTTCTGGTACTGATGGTTCTGGTACAGACGGTGCAGGTACTGATGGTTCTGGCACAGACGGTGCAGGTACTGATGGTTCTGGCACAGACGGTGCAGGTACTGATGGTGCAGGTACTGACGGTTCTGGTACTGACGGTTCTGGTACTGACGGTTCTGGTACTGATGGTTCTGGTACTGATGGTGCAGGTACTGATGGTGCAGGTACTGATGGTTCTGGCACAGACGGTTCTGGCACAGATTGCGATGGATCATTAACTATTGCGGATACTAGAATCTGTGAGAATGGAGACGAAGGAACCTTTGATGTTATTGTAACGGTAACAGGTGGTACTGCTCCATATAATGTGACAGGTACATATGCGGAAGTAGGCTATGATGGTACAGATGCGATCACATTTACTGTTGTAGATGGTGAAGGTTACATCATTAGCGTTATGGATGACAATGGTTGTACAGAAGAAGTTGATCGTTCGGATCTGGTTCCATGTACTAAGTTGCCTGTAGAATTGATCAGCTTCACTGGTGAAGCGCAAGCAGGAGGTAACTTCTTAACTTGGATTACTGCTACAGAATTCGATAACGACTACTTTACACTTGAACACGCTACTGATGCTACTAACTTCTCTGTTATTGATGTGACAGCAGGAGCAGGTACTAGTATTGATGTTCAGACTTACGACTTCTTACATACTGACGCACCTGAAGGTTTAAGCTATTACCGCTTAAGTCAGACAGATGTTGATGGTGACAAGTGTAGTAGGTGTAGTTACCGTTATCCGCGAGTCTAATGCATTTGGCACTATTAGCTTATATCCTGTTCCTGCTGTAACGGAGTTGAATATCAACTTCAGCAGTGACATTGAATCAGCTACTCGTATCAATGTATTTGATGTTGCAGGTCGTACGATCATGAGTCGCCTTGTGAATGTGACAGCTGGTGAAAATAACATCACTTTAGATGTTAATGAATTACCAGTTGGTGTGTACATGATCACTATTGATAATGGTGATGCGGTACAGACGGAGAAATTCTTGAAGAACTAATAGTTACTCAAGAGACAAAGTGCATAGGTCCAATGGTACTTGAAAAAGTACCAAGGTTCAAATGACTAAATCGGGCCCACAAGTTTTATTACTTGTGGGCTTTTTTATTGAGCTTGATTCAGAGTATTTTAGTCCCTAAAATCATAGTTTGATGAATAGAGAATTAATCCAGCATTTTGAGTCATTAATACAAATTGCAAAAGAGCAGGCTATAGATGAGGCGAATTATGCACTTCGTTTTTTCGTTGACCAAATAGCCAAGAAAAAAAGGTGGGATTTAAAAATCGCGGATTTTTCTTTGAATCAAACCAGTATTACCTTTTCTAATGAGCGAAATAAGGTTTGTTTAGTCGCTTTTTTGAAAATAGACTTGGTGAATGTGCATCAGACTTTAGACACCTACATCAAGCAAAAGGGCTATTTACCTTTTCCGAAAATCTATTTCTTCTCTATAGATAGTTTACCAAGTATGCATATGGTAGACTTTGATAGACTTTTGAAGAGAAAGGCAAAATTTGATGCAAAAGAGCAGTTGATAGATCACACTCATCTGCTTAAGTGGTACAAAAAATATGATGTTTTAGAAGTAGAAGCTTTAAATAAAGAAATGAATGAGCTGATTGCTGGGGGAAATAAGATTCTTGAAACAGAAAATGCTTTAAATGACAGTGAAAATATAAGATTCGACAATAAGAATTCAAATCAACCGATTGTATTTAATGAGTTAACCGTCGCACATTTTGATTTTAGCGGTGAAATAGATGAGTACTATTTTAGAAGGCCTTCCATTACTACTGCAACAAGTTGGATAGACGAAAAAATCAACTCCCTTAAAAGTGATGGAAAACGTTTTACTACCCACCTTATGATTCAAGGTAAACCACTTAGTGGTAAGACGAGAACCCTTTATGAGATTTGCCGGTCTAAGGAACTTTGCAATAAAGGAGTCGCAGTTTTGGCAGACCCATTTAGATTACCGGATCCCAAGGAATGGGGTGAAGATATTCAAAATGGACTATTGGGGCAAAAGCCTCTTTTTGTTTTTTTTGATGACATTGACTTCTTTTATCGCAAGAATGACCCAAGCAAATTAAACAGCTTGATCAAAGCACTTAGTGAATTAGGGTGTATCATCATCGCAACAGCAGCTGAAGGCTTAGAAGAGGTAGTACGGAATGACATCATGGATGGTCTGACTGAAAATTGGGATAAAATAGTATTAGAGCCGGTCAAATTAGATGATGTATTTGATTTTGAAGTTGATAAAAAACTGGATTTCGATGCTTTTAAAGGAGAGCTAGGAGAGTTGTTCGCTGAAATAACAGCCTATACTAAAAAGTACGAATTGCTCATTGAACCTGATGAATATCCCAACTTGGCTTTATTGAAAATAGGTGAGCTATCGTGGGATATTCTGAATGGAATGAAAGCTTTTCACTTTTTTAAAGCTTATCACTCTTACAAAGGCAGCTATAATCTAAAGCACTTAAAAACCTATATAGAGAGGGAGTTGGGAAAAAAGATATCTAACAGTAAATGGAAACAGGCATTAGAGCTATTGGCAAAACATGATTTTCTAATTCTTTACCAAGATTACATCCAGATACGAGAGCATGTTTTAAGAAGATGTATTGCGAATTCAAAAAGTAAATTCCAATACTTAAGAAGGATACGAGAACTATTTCAAACCCTTGAGGAACGAGCTGAATTAGGTCTGCGATGGTCGGGTTTTGATATTGCGATGCAATTGTATGAAGCACATGACTGGCAAGATGCGCTAGCACATTTTAATGCCCAAAAACAAGAGATAGGAAGCTTGCCCACAGCTTGCTATAATGCTATTTTAAGCTATTGTAAGGATAGTGAGTCTGCCAAGTCTTGGCAAGATAAAATGAAGAAAGATGGGATTGTAGCAAATGTGCAAACCTATCGCCTGCTGCTTGAAAAAGCATCGGATTTAGAAAGTGCCATTTTGTTGGTTAAGGATTTGGAAGCCTTAAAAGGGATTAATTTGCCTGTATGGGTATATGTGCGACTATGCCAGCTCAGTGATTCTTTTGAAGCTATGTTTGAAATAGTAGAGGAATACTCGGGTAGCTTGAAATTTCAGAGTGCCTTAATTGATAAAGGTGCAGCACTGGGTGTCATCAAAAAATGTGAACAAACCGAACAAGTAGAGAAAGCATTACGATACCCATTCCTCTTTGAAAACATAAATGCTATGCAGGCGGCAAGACTTATTGAACTAAGTGATCGCGAAGATTTAGCACTTAAAGTATTTGACTTATGCGGACAAGAGGATGCGGAGATTTTATACAGTTCCCTACTTCTTAAAAGAAGGGGGGCAGCGGCTAAAGAAACGTATTTAGAATTAAAAGCAAAAGGCTTTAGCCCTTCACTGGCCGCATTCAACCACTTGATCGCAACGGCTGAAAATCTAAAAGAAGCCGAGGATTATTATGAAGCACTCAAAGCTTCAGAAATACAAGTAAATGCTTTGACTTTCATTCATTTGATCGCTAAGGCGCCTGACTTTAATAAAGCTGTTGCCTATTTCAATTTAGCCGAGGAAGAGGGCGTTTCACCTGATGTACCTCTTTTTCACAGTTTAGCCAAAGCGGCGTCTAGCATTCAAGATGTTGAAGCGATCATGAGAAGTATGCGTTTGTACCAGTTTATACCTAATTCGGAAACCTATACTTATCTCTTAGAATTGGTTGAGGATGGAGATACAACTACATTAGTAGAAAAAGTAGGAACTATGCGAGATAGAAGAGTTCCGATGAGTGAGACGGTGATTACTTGCCTTTTGGATAAGATGAAGGGAAAAGAACAAGCTTTTGTGGATCAGCTATTAAGCTTTTATCCGCAAACTTTAAATGATGACGATTTCCATCGGCTGTTCTTGAAGCTGTTAAGTGATTTGGAGTTTTCCGCTTTTTGGGAGTTGGCTTACCCATACATTGAAAACAAGGCACTTAGGAAAGTAGCCTACAAGGAACGGTTCTTGGAATTGGGATGGGAGGAGCGAATGGATTTATTAAATCATTAGAAGTTGTGCGACCTTCTTTTTCATTGTGTGCCACGCAAGGGATTGCAGTGGTATGAGGTAGCCCCAAATGCGACTGAGCGGCGGGCTGGCGGGGC
>JAHDGT010000397.1 GCA_020631675.1 Bacteroidota bacterium | reverse complement strand
TTTATTGATTAGTGTTATTTTCCTCCTTCAAAATATGCAAGGGCCGGTCAATATTCTCTTCTAATGAAATGAAGGTTTCTGTACGTTGAATGCCATCTATGGGCTGTATCTTATCGTGTAAGACATCTTTGAGGTGATTGGTGTCTTTACATACGATCTTCATGAACATGCTGTAGTCACCCGTTGTGTAATGCAGACCTACTACTTCAGGCACCTTCTGCAATTCTTCGCAAACCTGACTGTAGAAGCTGGACTGTTTAAGGTAAATCCCTAAGAAGGCAGTAATGTCATAGCCCAACTTTTCATAGTCAACTATGAGTTGATGGCGTTTGATAATGCCCAGCTCTTCCATTTTTTTCATGCGGACATGTATTGTTCCAGCAGAAACAAAGAGCATTTCGCCTATCTTAGTAAACGGAATTTTCGCGTTTTCCATCAAAATAGAAAGGATCTTACGATCCAGATCATCGATTTCGTAATTTTTAGGCTGCATAAAACAAATCGAAAATTTAATTCGCAATAAAAATACAATAAAATTATTAAAAGTGTAAAAATTGAGTGTTTTTGTTGAATTATTTGCATTAAATGACCACTTGATTTAGATTTGTGTCAGACAAGCGAATGAAGCTTGTGTCTTTGTAGGATGGTGAAATTGGCAGACACGCCCTCCTGTCTCGGGGGTGAAGAGCACGGGAACTCGTTTTGTTGATGGGATAAAACGACCAACCGCTTCTTGAAGGTTCGACTCCTTCTCCTACAGCAAATCGGAGCCGGTATAAATAAATAGTACCCGCTCCATATTGTAAGGTGGTGAAATTGGCAGACACGCCCTCCTGTCTCGGGGGTGAAGAGCACGGGAACTCGTTTTGTTGATGGGATAAAACGACCAACCGCTTCTTGAAGGTTCGACTCCTTCCCTTACAGCCTCTTTTTGGTTACGTCTTTTAAAAGCACACTACTATTTTGTAGTGTGCTTTTTTCATTTCGTAAAAGCGTATCTTCACGCTCTTATTTTATCGTAAGTCATAAGTTTAGCATATTGTAATTATGCCTTACGTCTTTCATCTTATGTATAGTCTATTATTCCATGAGTTTCACTGTTGCTATAGTCGGCCGCCCGAATGTGGGCAAATCCACGCTTTTCAATCGTATGATCGGAAAGAAAGACGCTATTGTGGATGATTTCAGCGGGGTGACCCGTGATCGCAAGTATGGAATGAGTTACTGGAACGATAGAGACTTCAATGTGATCGATACGGGTGGTTTTGTTACCCATAGTGATGATGTCTTCGAGAAAGAGATCCGCTCTCAAGTACAGATCGCGATCGAAGAAGCTTCCTTGATCATTTTCTTAGTGGACTGTACGACGGGGATAACGGATTTGGATGAGGATGTAGCACGCATTCTTCGCCCATCTACTAAACCAGTGCTACTGGCGGTCAATAAAGTAGACAATGGGAAGCGCAAGCTGGATGCGATGGAGTTTTACAGTCTCGGTTTTGAACATACCTATTTTATAGCCTCCATCTCAGGTAGCGGTACGGGTGAATTGATGGATGTTGTTGCTGGATTTGTGCCAGAAGATGATGTAACTACCGATAAAGAAGCAGGGATCCCTAAATTCGCCATCATTGGTCAGCCCAA
The DNA here is from genome assembly GCA_020631675.1 of Bacteroidota bacterium. Taxonomy (GTDB): domain Bacteria; phylum Bacteroidota; class Bacteroidia; order Chitinophagales; family UBA2359; genus JAHDGT01. The sequence goes on along the minus strand of JAHDGT010000397.1, from coordinate 2,858 downwards.
TGTGGGGAAGTCTTCTTTGGTGAATGCTTTGGTTGGTGCGCCTAGGAATATCGTGACCAATATCGCGGGTACGACCAGAGATACCCTGAACACCCACTATAAGAAGTATGGCAAGGAGTTCATTTTAGTGGATACGGCTGGTATAAGAAAGAAAAGCAAGGTACACGAGGATCTGGAGTTTTATTCTGTACTTAGAGCCATCAATGCCATTGATCATGCCCACGTCTGCATTTTACTTATTGATGCGACTAAAGGTATCGTCTCTCAGGATCTAAATATTTTCCGACTGGCAGTAAAGAAAAATAAAGGGGTTGTGATCCTGATCAATAAGTGGGATCTGATCGAAAAAGAAACCAATACTGCCCGTGATTATAAGGCAGGATTACTTGAGAAATTAGCCCCCTTTACGGATCTGCCCGTCATCTTCATCTCTGCCCTTGAAAAACAAAGGATCGCAAAAGCCATGGATGAAGCGATCACAGTATATGAAAGACGTTCTAACCGAATCAGCACTTCTGAACTGAATGAATTTTTACTAGAGGTCATTGAAAAGCAACCGCCTCCATCTATTAAAGGGAAGTACATTAAGATCAAGTACATTACGCAATTGCCTACGCCTTACCCTTCTTTTGTGTTTTTCTGTAATTTGCCGCGTTATATCAAAGAGCCTTATCGCAACTTCTTAGAGAATAAGCTGCGTGCTAGGTATGAATTCACAGGGGTGCCTATGAATATTTACTTTAGGCAGAAATAGGGGGGGATAATTGTTTAATGTGCTGATGTGCCATCAAATTTTCAATTTGACAATGAGCTAATTTGAAAATTATTGTAGCGGTGCTGCTTGCCTGCGCCTTTTTGCCGTGATGGAAAATCGTGGGAATACCACCCCGTCTTGCTCTACAAGCCACCCCTCCAGAGGAAGGGAATGCATTCAAAACTAAGACATTCAAAATTCAAAATTTGTGCAAGCGCAAGGGATAGGAGTGGTAATGAAGCCACTGAATGCGCCCTGTTTGGCGGCGTACGAAAGCGACCTCGCGAAGCTCTTTGTACGCCTGCCAAACAGCAGCAGGCAGGGGCTGAATTTTAACGGATAGCCCGACCCCGCAGTAAAGGCTTGCGCCTTTTTAGACCCGAGACATGAGACCCGAGATTTCGTGCTGTATGCCAATGCTTTAGCTTATGCTAGCGCAAGGCTTTATTGCGGGGATGCGCCCTGATAAAACTGAAATTTGATCAATACTTGATCCCTAATTTATTGAAGATGAAGCTCAATAACCAAGCAGGTCCGATGAGTAGATACTGCACATCTTCGAAGAAAGAAGGTTTCGCGCCTTCGATCTTGTGGCCGATGAATTGACCGATCCATGCGATCACGAATACGGCGATAGAAAAAACGACCAGATTCACGCCTGTGCTTGCTATGGCTACATTGCCCCATAACATGGCTAAGCTCACCGCTAAAAAGCCGAAGAACATGGTGACGGATAGGCGTGCGTAAAAGATCAAGCCGATCAAAATGGCTACGGAACACCAGTTGAACCAGGTGGTTTTTTCACCTACAACGGGTATGCTATAGAGTAAGCCGAATAGGCTGAACATGATCGCAGGGACGCATACCCAGTGAATGAGTTTGTTGGTCAAGTTTTGGTGGCTGACGGCATAGGCGTCCAACCATTCTTGCATGCTACGCATAGTTTGTATTGGATTTTGGAAGGATACATGTATGTTATCGAGACGCTAAGCTACTGATTAGGTTACAATTGTGTCAGTACTGCTCTTTCTCATTGGGGAAATCACGTGATTTCACATCATCCACATACTGATTGACTGCGCCTTTGATCTCGTCATATAGATTGAGATAGCGACGAAGGAAACGTGGGTTGAACTCGTGGGTGATACCGAGCATATCATGTACGACCAGTACTTGTCCGTCCACATCATTACCCGCACCGATGCCGATGACGGGAATGTCAAGAGATTCTGCTACTTTTTTGGCCAGTTCTGCGGGTATTTTCTCTAAAACAAGGGCGAAACAACCCGCTTTTTGCAGCTTTTTAGCATCTGCTATGAGCTTTGCCGCTTCTGCTTCTTCCTTGGCGCGAACGGTATAGGTGCCGAATTTGTAAATGGACTGTGGCGTTAGTCCTAAGTGCCCCATTACCGGAACACCTGCGGAAAGAATGCGTTCTACGCTATCCAATACCTCATCACCACCTTCCAATTTGATGGCGTGGGCACCACTTTCTTTCATGATGCGGATGGCGGAAGCCAAGGCTTTCTTAGAATTCCCTTGATAGGAACCGAAGGGTAGGTCTACTACCACCAAACAACGCTTGATGCCACGAACGACAGAGCAGGCGTGATAGATCATTTGGTCGAGTGTGATGGGCAAAGTGGTTTCATGCCCCGCCATGACGTTACTGGCACTGTCACCGACCAAGATCATGTCGATGCCTGCTGCATCTAAAATGCGTGCCATCGAGAAATCATAGGCAGTGAGCATAGTGATCTTTTCGCCCACGTTTTTCATCGCTTGGATGGTGTGGGTGGTGATGCGCTTGGCTTCGACTTTTTTGTGAACCGACATAGTGGTACTACTGTGTTTTTAGTTAGGATGTCAAATATCGAGTTTTTTTCTAAAAAAGCATGATTTGGTGGAATTGTGTTAGATGACTTATCTTGTATTCATATATGATCAGGCATTTCAGTATACTATTATTTTTATTCACTCTTCTTATGATGCTTTTTACAGCTTGTGAGAACGAGGTGGATGTGGCTGAGGATTGGAAGGAAATTCCGATTGTATACGGCATTTTGAACCCACAGGATAGTGTCCAGTACATCAGAGTGGGTAA
>JAHDGT010000396.1 GCA_020631675.1 Bacteroidota bacterium | reverse complement strand
CTGGTCTGAAATTCATAAAACGAGCGGCACTTCGGACCTCCGGTTTTTCCCTGATCACACTATTCCCGTGTCTCCAATGAAGCCCGTCATATATCCCGTCACCACTGGTGATGTTGTCATTCCTTCCTATGCGGATGGATCTTTCTGTCATCGTTACCGTTACCGTTGTCGATGGATTTACATCCATCGCTTGAATATACCGTCCCGTTGGGACTTTTGGTATGTCCATGATTTTCAAGGACTTTATGGGGTGCACCTGCATTTGTGACATAGGAATACTAAGAAGTAGTTTAGCAGTGTAAACTAAATAATCTAATTTTTACATGTCGCACCTATGGCGCTTGATTAAATGGTCGGGAACTTGTTTTCTACTAACATTTCGCCCCTCTGGGGCTAGGCACATCTATTTGAATATCAATAGCTCCGTTAGGAGCTTCCTGTTAGTAGAAATGTCGACCAACCCACTATTTACCAGTGCTGTAGGTGCGGCATGTTAGTTTTTTGAAAAGCTTAAAACTGTATTTAGTTCGCGTCAGGATATAATATGCTTTACGAATATAATGTAACACCAGTCCACATCAAAAATAGGTAAGCTTAAAAATCACGCTCCAGAGTCCCAAAGGGACGAAATATCAAAGCGATGGATGTGAGTCCATCGACAATAGGGGCATAGGCTATAATCCCATTAATTTCTATGGATTGGTATAATTTTCACTTGAAAATAACAGGGGGTGCAAAACAAAACGCCGACTTTACCTTACACGGCATAGTCGGCGCTCAACATCTAAACGGTCTTACTGTTCAGACTATAAAAGTAGCTCAAGTAACTTAGACTGTCAAGTAAATATTTGTTAATTGACCTTAGATAGCCTATTGTTAAATAGGAGGATGGGTATATTTATTTATGATAATTCCTTGTTCCCACCTGCGAGGGATAGGAGTGGTACTAAATGGGATAGATGGGGCGTGAGTGCCTGCTTGGCGGGGGCGGCCCAGAGGTAGCCACCGCCAAGTAGTGCAACGAACCCCCAGATAGCCCATTTTGTAGGAACGGATAGCCCGGTGCCCGCAGTAGCAGCTTGCGCTTTTTTAGACCCGAGACATGAGACTCGAGACATGAGATTTCGTGCTGTGTGCCGAATTTGTTTTCGACTGTTAGCGCAGGCTGCTATTGCGGGTACGCAGCCTGATAAATGAATCAGTCTATACGAGAAGTCAGTGGGTGGCGCAGACCGGAATAATCTACCAAGTAAGCCTTTACGGAGCCTACACGTAGGGGCGACTCGATCATGAGCGGCAGACGGTTGTCGTCATCCGTAGCCCAGAGGATCAGGTCCTCACCGCCTTCGAACACATCGCTTTCTAATAAGGAAGGAGCGAATTTCACGCAGTTGAACTTGCCGAATTTGTGCTTCAATACATCCTTGCCCAAGTAGCGGAGGTATACCTCTTCTAATTCGCCATCTAAGAAGAGATTAACAGGTATTACGTCTCCCACTTCCATGTTTTCATAATTGGCAGAGCGGGTATAGTAGATAGAAGAAAGGAGGTCTTGCGTGCAATTAGGAATGTAGACATCCTCGTTTTCCTGCTGTAGCTTTTTCATTCGCTTGCGATAGTCTACATGTACCCGATTTTCATTAGGGAAAAACTCGAAGCGATTTTCTTTGGTGTACTTGCCTTCTTTTACGCTGCGTACATACTTTAGCGGCAACATGGTTTCTTGATCGAGATAGGTTTCATAGCGATCGTACACCTTGAAGAACCAGTTAAAGCCCGGAGCCGTTTTACCGATGCTGACCACATGATGTACCGCACGATCGCGAACGGTCTCACTGGTGATGTCGAAGGTGGCGCGACCTGCGCTCATCCAAACGGCGGTCCAATTGTAGTATACTTTATATTCTAAGTGCTCACCCGCTTGGAAAGAGGTGTTGGGAATGTTGCAGACATCGTAGCTGGTATTTGTGTTCATTGCGTCAGCACTGATCAAATGGGTGCCCGAGTCGAATTGATCGGTGGCATCCATGCTGAAAGGCAGAGCGATAGCGATCAGGCAGATGCCCAGTGCGATTGTCGCGATTTTTTTCTTTAAGCTGTTCATGGCCATCGAATTTAGGTTGTTAATTCAGATATGCTTGTTTGACGGGAATTAATGTATAGTGTCTCCCATCGGGTATATGTTTAAGACCTGTTTAAGTCGCTTGTCGTTTAAGCTGATCGCGATTTTAAGCTGGTATTAATATCAACGAATAACAAAGCGATACCTCCCAAGAGCGCGGGAAGCACTAAGTTAATGAACCAGAGTAAAAAGGTGGCGGCCATGATACTAAGTCCCTCATTGTGTGCTAAGTAGCTGCCGAACACTTGTAATGCCAAGTTGCCGCGAATGCCCAATTCCACCAAGGCGATAGAGGGAATGAGCGTTTGCAGGAAAAAAATGCTGCCAATGCCCATCACCCCCATAAAAGAGCTGATGGGTACTTTGAACGCCCAAAGCAAAAACAGGTACTGCGTGACATACACGCAATAGCGCAATGCGGAGATGCCTAAAACCCGCCAAAGTTCTGAACGATGAAAATTGGATAAGGGTTGTAAGTAGTACAGCCATTTTTTGAGCATTTTTATATGTCCCAGCCAATGATTCAGTGCTTTCAGGTTCAGGTAGGCGGATAAGACCAGTACAATGCCGATGGCGGCCATGAGTCCGAAGGAAAGCGCGATGATGGGTTTGCCCCATAATGGCAGGAGGGTGTACCAGATCACAAAACCAAATAAGCTGAGTGCGGAATTGGCGATCAGTTGTGCCATGCTGCCCACCATAGTGATGGCGGCCCCTTGTATTTTATCGGCTTTTTGTAGTAGTAGCACTCGTGCGCCATATTCACCTACTCGGTTAGGGGTGAAGAGGGATAGGGTGATGCCACTCAATACGGCAACTATGGCTCTGAGAAAAGAGATCTGTTCCAGGCGGCGAATGAGGTATTGCCACTTTCGGGTTTCTAAGCCCCAGTTCAGTGGCATAAGCAGCAATGCGAGGGCTATGAAAAGATAAGTCTGCCCGTCTAAATCACCTGCCAGCTTCTCCCAGAAGACATCCGCCCCTAATTTGCCGCTGAGCTGCCATTTGATCAGGTAAAGTAGCCCTATGAAAATGGCTACCTTTACGAAACGGATCGTCCACTTTTTAAGTGTGGATGCTTGAGGAGGTGGTATGTCGTTGTTTGTTGACAATGGTAACGTCAGCTTGTGTCAAGATGGAGCCACAGCACCTTAATAAAATCCTTTGTGCCCCTTCGTGTTCTCCGTTCTTTGTGGTCAGCAAAATTTGAGCTTGTTAATTCTGGTTCACCACAAAGAAATGCACGAAGTTACACGAAGAAAGATTACCTTTTTCTTCATAGTTAAAAGGAAACCTAAACTATTGAAAGACCATACGTACATCATAGGAATTGACCCGGGCACGGTGGTACTGGGCTATGCGGTGATCCGTGTAGATAATAAGAAGAACAATGCGGGGGAGGCGATCAAGATCGAAAGTCTGGGCGTGATCCAAATGAAGAAAGAACAAGACCACTACCAACGCCTAAAGCGGATCTCGGAAAAGATCAGCTTTTTAATGGAGACCTATAAGCCGGATGAAATGGCGATCGAAGCACCCTTCTTAGGAAAGAATGTGCAGTCAATGCTCAAATTGGGGCGTGCGCAGGGGGTGGTGATCAGCGTGGGCATGGTATACGGAGCCGAAGTGACAGAATACTCGCCACGTAAAATAAAACAGTCGATCACGGGGAATGGAAATGCTTCTAAAGAGCAGATCTCTTATTTACTGAAGAACATGCTCAAAATAGACACCATGCCCAAGTACTTTGATGCGACGGATGCCTTGGGCGTGGCGGTATGCCATTACATACAGACCAGCTCTCCCTTCGCCAAGATGATGGGGGGCAAAAAACACAAAGACTGGGGCAGCTTTATTAAGGATAATCCGGATCGGATAAAGGGATGAAAAGAATAACAATTTGAGCTACAATAGCTTAAAAAGGCTTTGTGCTCCTTTGTGTTCTCCGTTCTTTGTGGTCAGCAAAATTTGAATGAAAAATAATTCAACCTCAAACAGAAATCACCCCTTTAACTTATCAGCAATCTGCCCTGCTATTTCTTGAAACTGTTCGGTGCTCAACTTTACCCTTGGCTTTTTAAAATCTAAGTCGTGAATGTTATTGATAGGCACTAAATGTACATGCGCATGCGGTACTTCCAAGCCTACTACCGCTAGACCGATTCTATTGCAAGGCACAACTTGCTCAATGGCGTGCGCTACTTGCTTGGAGAAAGCCATCAAACCCATATACACTTCCTCTTCTAAGTCGAAGATGTAATCTACTTCTTGTTTGGGAATGACGAGTGTATGTCCACGCTCAAGCGGGTTGATGTCTAAGAAAGCGTAGTAGTGTTCGTTTTCTGCTACCTTATAAGAAGTAATGTCTCCTGCTATGATCTTTGAAAATATGCTTGC
>JAHDGT010000395.1 GCA_020631675.1 Bacteroidota bacterium | reverse complement strand
GTAACGAAAGAATTCACCAAAAAGGAAATGAAAAAGTATATGAAAGATAAGGGTTATTGACCCTTATTACTCCACACTTTCCAGATTGGCGTTTTTGTAGTCTATTTCGAATGCTTCGGGCTTTTCGTCCAAGCGTTCGAAGTAGGTTGCTTTTCGGCGGAAATTATCCAGATAGAAGCCAACTACTTTACCGGCAACGGTTTCTAGGATGACCCGCTTTTGTTTTTTCTGATTGACCAGGCTTTGAGGGGCTTCTCTTTCTAATGAAACGGTCTTGAACTGCCCACCTATTTTTATTCCACTTAGTCGAAATCCTTCTTTATCCTTTCGATTGACCAGTTTTACTTTTGCTCCTTTTTTGCTTTGGTATATACCTACAATACTTTTTTCATCAATTGGAGTTTCGTCCATGGGGGAGCATTTGTTCAATCGCTCTGCCAAACGAGTGGAAAGATCCATCCAATTCACCCCGTTTTTACCTCTTCCTTGACGAATGATGATGATATTGGAAAATGGGTTGACATATAGGATCTGCCCGCTAAAACCTACGGCAAAGAAATCTGATTGGCTATACAGGTTCTCATTGACAAAAGAATCATTGAACCACCAGCCTGTGGAATAGCCCCACCAGCCGCCATCTTGTTGAATGGTACTTGATTTTGTGACCCAAGCTTCTGGAATCAGCTGCTTGCCTTCCCACATGCCGTTGTTGAGGTACAGGCGACCGAATTTAGCTAGGTCGCGAGCGCAGGCGGCCATGCCTCCGTACATACGTGCGGATCCTTTATCAGAATCGACCGTCATATAGCCATTGTACTCCATGCCCATTGGATCCCAGAGCTTTTCTTTTAGGTACTGACTGATGCGTTTACCAACTGCTTGTTCCAAGCAATAACCAAGTATTTGGGTATCTATGCTTTTGTAAGCGAAATAAGAACCCGGTTCATGTTTCAGCTTTACTTTTTTCATAGCGGACACCAGATCATTCGAATAGTACGTACCTGTGAGCTTTAGCGGATTGTGATAATCGTCTCTATTCAAGCCAGAGGTCATTTGCAGCAAATGCTCTAAGGTGATGTCTCTTCGTTCGTCTTTTGCGAATTCAGGGAAGAACTCGGCTACTTTATGCTGTGTTCCATTCAGATAGCCTTCATCAATAGCGATTCCTACAAGGGAGGTCACCATTGCTTTGGTGATGCTGAATATGATCTGTGGGTGGTCGATGAAATAATCATTGAAGTAATTCTCGTAAATGATGGAATCTTCTCGTACTACAAGAAAGGAGGTGGTACCCGTTTCAATAAGAAACTCTTCAACGGAATAGTATTTTTTAGCGAATTTTTCAGGCACCCATTCAATTGATGGGGGTAGTGGTTTATAGGAACGTTCAAAAAAAGTAAAGGGTTTTTCTGATCGATGTACGGTATCAGCGGAGAATACTCTTAGGTCATCCACATTGGGTAAGGCATAGCGAATGGCTCTGCCAAAACCACAAGATTGTAGCATCAAAAAAACGATCATCAGCGTGGAACTGCTGATAAATAGTTTGGTATTTCTATAAAACGTTCGCATACGACTCCCCTAAAAACATAAATGAAATTCATTTGTGCCTCAATCTTTTTTAGACAATAGGTGGAATGTATGTATGTATAGCTTTGGGTTTAGCTTTTGCTTCGTCTGGGGGTACGAATTATCGCTTCTCCAATAGCAAGCGTTTTAGCTAATGGAACAGACCGCTGCTCTAAGCAAGCATTGATCGCATCATGTAGAAATCTTCGTCTAACTTTTTCTGGTGAATGCCAGCAATCGTCTACTGTGCCTTGATAGCGCAGTTTTTGATCTTGATCATACACGAAAAACTCTGGTGTTCTGGTCGCACCGTATTTCTTAGCGATCACTTGCCCTTTATCTATCAAATATTGCTCCTGAATTTGCCATTCTTCAGCTTGAGCGTTCAGTTGATCTGGTGCATTTTCAGGAGAAATACCGTGATCATTACTATTGACCCAGATGAATCTCACGCCTTTTGCCTCAAAGTTAGCTTTTAATTCGAGCAAACGAGATTTGTATATGGAAACGTACTTACTACTAGAATCGTTCGCGATAAAACCGATCACGACCAATTGCCCCCCACTGGTTGATATTGTTATATCTTCCCCTTTTTCGTTGGGTAAAGTAAAGGGGATAAAAATCTCGTTCTTAGGCATTTTTATTTACTTTCAATGAACGGTACAACATCAGTAACATATCGGTCAATGTATCCGTATTGTGGGCAATTTCGACAAAGTTACGTGCATTTTTACTGAGTTCCTCCCGTTTAGATTTATTGCTTAGCAATTGAATCAAATGTCGAGCAAAGGTATCAACATCGTTGGCGATTAAAAGTTGATGTCCGTCTCTGTAAGAAATGCCTTCTGCTGCTAAAGCCGTGCAGACCAATGGTTTTCCTAAAGCCATTGCCTCTATGATCTTTACCCGCATACCACTACCAGAAAACAAGGGTACGATCATGACTTGATGTGCTCGCATGAAGTCATGCGCATCATCCACTTCTCCTAAAACTACTATGTTTTTCCAGTGGTCTTTTTTCCAGTTATCCGCTATGTTTCTTCCTGCCACGTAAAAAGTAGCATTCGGTTTCTCAAGAAGAACTTTCGGCCAAACTTGCTCCATGAACCAATCTAAGCCCTCTAAATTGGGTATCCAATCTAAAGAACCGATGAAGCAAATGGCATCTTCTTTTTCATTGCTGGAATCGACAAGGTAATCTTCTGTTCTAATACTGGCAGGTACGACCAATTTGGGTCCGTGATACCCCCACAGTAAAAATTGCGCTTCGTCTTTGCTTGAAATCGGTATGAGCGCATCATAGGCACCAACACTCTCTTTTTCCAGCTTAGCCATTCTTTGACTCAAGGAATTGAGATACCACTTTTTCAAAAAGAAACTTTCGCCTGCTGCAACTCTTTGCCAGATTTCCGACTCCACATTATGTGCGCGCATGGCAATGGGTGCTTTACTGAACTTTCGGATCAATGGAATGTATGGAACTAAGAAAATGCCTTCTAAGTGAATGATATCGAAAGCCTCTTTTTGAAGTATTTCTTTAAGCTTGTTTTCCACTTTTTCTGACTGGAACCGCTCTAAGACGTAAGGCAACTCACTAAACAATAGGTTTTTGAGGGCTTTGAATGGACTCAGGCTGGTATCTATGTAAACGGTATCCCAACTGATGTTTTCTTTAAGCGCTGGCGGGAGTTCGCTAATATCGTAATTGTGTTTTGGCGTGGTGATCGCCAAGCAATGTACCTGAACCCCTGCTTTTGCAAAACCAGTTGTTAGATTGTAAATAGCAATTGCTTCACCATCTTTAGGTGGGTATGGGATCTTCTTACAGACTTGTAGAATTTTCATTGGAAAAATATCAAATGGAGAACATACTTTTCAATGCGCCCCAAAGGTGGCGTTTTAATTCTGCTTCTTCTTGTAGTTTTTGAACGGGGTCAGACATTAAGATGCTGATCTGTTGAAACTTAGTTGGTCGGTAACGAGCAATATTGATATTCAACCCCAAGTCTTTCTTACTTAATCCGAAACAAATCAATCTTTTTGGAGGATGCGGTTTCAATTGCAAGAGTTGCTCGAATTTAAGCATGCTATCCTCTTTAGCGAAGGTAAGCAACTGTACTTGGGTTGAGTCTTCTATAAGAGACAGCCCAACGGCTTTCATGATTTTGCTAAGTAGTAAATGATCGTCCTTAGCCAGTACACCATTATCGGTTTTTACTAGTATTAGATTCTCACAATTGTCAGTGATTGGCGAATTTATCAACAATTCGTCTACCGACAGAACTTTTTTATTCAATAAAAGGTAGTAAGTGTATGGATTTAATGTATCCAAATGACGATTTTGTTATGAAATTGAAAATAAATGGCTAAGATGCCTGCGTTTTCGTAAATTCGCGATAGAATCGAAAATTTCATTTTTTCAACTACGCAGAAAAAGGAACATCTGTTTAATCAGTTCCCTTTTACTGCGCAAAAGTACGTATTAAGATGGTTAAAGTTCCTGTTCTTCCTGAGATAAGGATTTCCCGCACGACGAACTCTAGATTAGCGACGGTCGATTTCAATAATATTCCTTTTGGAAAGGTATTTTCCGATCATATGTTCGTTTGGGATTATAAGGATGGGTCCTGGCAGGAACCAAGTATTCAACCTTTTGCCGACTTAAGTCTTAGTCCTGCTACTTCCGCCCTACACTATGGGCAATCGATTTTCGAAGGGATGAAGGCGAACAAAGATGTACGTTCAGGTGATGTTTTGATGTTCCGTCCGGATCAGAACGCAAAGCGTTTGAATGCCTCCGCGGTACGTATGGGCATGCCTACTTTTGATGAGCATATGTTTTTGAGCGCATTGAAAACGCTGGTGAAACTGGATCGCGATTGGATTCCGGATGTACCAGATAGTGCTTTATACTTACGTCCGTTTTACTTTGGTGCGGATAATTTCATCGGG